>DATMVI010000474.1:0-8508 GCA_035563275.1 Pyrinomonadaceae bacterium | reverse complement strand
GCCCCGGCGGCGGCGAGCAGAAGCGCTACACGCTGACCTTCGCGCTCTTCTTCTCGAACCTGCTCAACCGCACCAACCTCTCTAACCCGGTCGGCAACCTCAGCTCGTCGCGTTTCGGCGAATCGCTCTCGACCGTCGGCCACTTCGGCGGCCCCGGCGGCGGCAACGCCGCGGCCAGCAACCGCCGCATCAACGCCTCCGTCCGCTTCAGCTTCTGAGGCAAAAGAACAGAGCCGCGGGCGGGGGCGGGAGGTTCGAGTGACATTAACACTCGAACCTCCCGCCCCCGCCCGCGGCCCCGCGTTTAAGGCGCGCGCCCGCTAGACGCTCAGAATCTCCTGCTCCTTCGTCTTCGCCAGCTCGTCCACGCGGCCGACGTAGGTGTCGGTCAGCTTCTGGACTTCGGCGAGGGCGTCGCGCTCGGCGTCCTCGGAAATCTGCTTCTCCTTGAGCATCCGCTTGAGGCGGTCGTTGGCGTCGCGCCGCACGTTGCGGATGGCGGTGCGGTGATCCTCGGCCACCTCGTGAACCTGCTTGGCGAGCTGCCGGCGGCGCTCCTCGGTGAGCGGCGGGATGGGGACGCGCACCAGCTTGCCGTCGTTCGACGGGTTCAGCCCCAAGTCGGCCGTGCGGATCGCCTTCTCGATGGGGCCGAGCTGCGTCTGATCCCACGGCTGCACCGTCAGCATGTTCGGCTCCGGCGCGTGGACGGACGCCATCTGGTTCAGGGGCGTCGGCGTCCCGTAGTAATCGACCGTCACCGAATCGAGAAGGCTCACGGCCGCGCGCCCCGTGCGGATCGTCGCCAGCCTCTTTCTCAAGTCCTCGACCGCCCCCTCCATCCGCGGCCGCGTCTCCTTGATGACATCCTTTTCGCTCATAAGAAAATCTCCAACAGAGTTTCCAACACGGAGGCGGCCGGTCACGCCCGGTCGAGGTTATCCTGAAACTCCTTCGCGCCGCGCCGCCTTTCGACTTCGGCCTCCGCCTCCGCCAGCTTCGCCGACTCTCTCGCCAGCCTGACGGACTCGGGGAGTTGGTTGCACACCCGCGTCCCGACGCCCTCCTCGCCCGTGACGACGCGGATGATGTTGCCGGGCCGGCGCATGTTAAAGACGACGATGGGGAGGTTGTTGTCCATGCACAGGCTGATGGCCGATGCGTCCATCACCCTGAGCTGCTGTTCGAGCACCTGCTGGTAGGTGATGCAGTCGTAGCGCGTCGCCGTCGGGTCTTTGACGGGGTCGGCCGTGTAGACGCCCTCGACCTTCGTCGCCTTCAGAATCACGTCGGCCCTGATTTCGAGCGCGCGCAGGGCGGCCGCCGAGTCGGTGGTGAAGTAGGGGTTGCCGGTGCCGGCCGCGAAGATGACGACGCGCCCCTTCTCGAGGTGGCGCACGGCGCGGCGGCGGATGAACGGCTCGGCCACCTGCGGGATGTTGATGGCCGAGAGCACGCGCGTGTAGACGCCCGTCTTCTCCAGCGCGTCCTGCAGGACGACGGCGTTCATCACGGTGGCGAGCATGCCGATGTAGTCGGCCGCCGCCCGGTCCATGTTGCCCGCGCTCTCCGAGACGCCGCGGAAGATGTTGCCGCCGCCGACGACGACCGCCACCTCGACGCCGAGCTTGTGGACGGCCTTGATCTCCTCGGCAATCGAGCGCGCCACCTCCACGTCCACGCCGTAGTTCTGCGCGCCCATCAGCGCCTCGCCCGACGCCTTCAGGAGGATGCGGCGGAACGCGGGCGCCTTCGCGCCGGGTTGTGCTTCGGCTGTGCTCATTTATTGATCGCGGACTCTTTCGGCCGCGGCTGCGGGCTGCGGGGCCGGGGGCCGGGCGGTTCATCGAACCGACCACTCAGAACCCCCGCCGAACCCGCGACCCGAATCCGCAATCGGTCTTACTGCCCGCCGCCGCTCATCGAGGCGACCTCGCTCGCGAAGTCGTCCTCGCGCTTGGCGATGCCCTCGCCCATCTTGTAGCGCGTGAAGCGGCGGACGGTGATGCGCTCGCCGGTGGCGGCGATCTTCTCGGTCAGAAGCTCGTTGACGGTCTTGGCCGGGTCTTTGACGAACGGCTGGTCGAGCAGCACGGCCTCCTCGAAGAACTTGTTGAGCCGGCCCTCGACGATCTTGTCGATGACCTGATCGGGCTTGTTGGCGTTCTTCGGGTCGTTCCGGGCCTGCGCGCGCGCGATCTCGCGCTCCTTGTCGAGCACGTCGGCGGCGACCTCCTCGCGCGAGACGAAGCGCGGCTCGGCCGCGGCGATGTGCATCGCGATGTCCTTGACGAGCGCCTGAAACTGTTCGGTGCGCGCCACGAAGTCGGTCTCGCAGTTGACCTCGACGAGCACGCCGACCTTCCCGCCCATGTGGATGTAGGAGCCGACCGCGCCCTCGGCGGCGACGCGGCCCGCCTTCTTGCCGGCCGTCGCCATGCCGCGCTTGCGCAGGATTTCGACGGCCTGCTCCTCGTTGCCGCCGGCCTCCGTCAGGGCCTTCTTGCACTCCATCATCCCCGCGCCCGTCTTCTCCCTGAGCGCCTTCACCGCGGCTGATGTGATCTCCGCCATGTTCATCTCCTAAAACGGTAGTCGGTAGACAGTAGTCAGCAGCCAGTAGAAAAACTTCCGTAGCCGAGCAGCCGGGATGAAGGCGTCAACTTCCGTCTAAGACAACCTACTGGCTACTGGCTACCGTCTACTGACTACTTAAAAAGATGCGCAGCCCGGCGGGTTCATCCGCACTCAAGAGGGCTGCGCTCGCCGTTGATGGAAACTTGTCGAACCCGCGCGGGCGGCCGCTTCACTTGGCCGCGCCGACCGACTCCGCGCCCTTCTCCTGCTCGGCCGAGGAGGGCGGCCGGTTGCCTTCTTCGTCGCCGCCGCCGGTCGCGCCGCGCACGGGCGCGCCCGTCCCCGCCTGCTCGTGGTCGCCCACGCTGTCGGGCTGCTGGCCCGTCCGGCCGAAGCCGATGTTGCCGGCCACGCTCGACGAAGCCTCGGTCGAGGGGATGGCGTTGCCCATGTCGGTGAAGTTCTGCGACTGCGCGCCGGGGTCGCGCTGCGTCGTCACGGAGGAGGTCGTCGGCTGGCCGCCCGTGCCGGTCGCGGCCACGACGGGCGACGGCGCGGCGGGCGCTTCGGCCGCGGTCTCCTCCTCGTCCGAACCCTTCGTCGAGAGCTGCTGCCCCTCGACGATGGCGTCGGCGATGCGCGAGGCGAAGAGGCGCACGGCCCTGAGCGCGTCGTCGTTGCCGGGGATGACGTAATCGATCCCCTCGGGCGAGCAGTTGGTGTCGACGACGGCGATGATCGGGATGCCGAGGCGGTTCGCCTCCTTGACGGCGATGTCCTCCTTGCGCACGTCGATGACGAAGAGCGCGTCGGGCAGCCGCGTCATGTTCTTGATGCCGGAGAGGTTGCGGTCGAGCGTCTCGCGCTCGCGGTCGAGCTTGATGCGCTCCTTCTTCGTCAGCTTCTCGTAGCGGCCGTCGGTCTGCATCGCTTCGAGGTCGCGCAGCCGCTTGATCGACTTCTGCACGGTCTGGAAGTTGGTCAGCAGGCCGCCGAGCCAGCGCTGGTTGATGTAGTACTGGCCGGCGCGCTCGGCCTCCTCGCGGATGGCGTCCTGCGCCTGCCGCTTGGTGCCGACGAAGAGGACGTTGCGGCCGCGGTCTTCGCCCATCAGGTTGGTGACGAACGCGATGGCGTCGCGGAACATCTTCTGCGTCTTCTGCAGGTCGATGATGTTGATGCCGTTGCGCTCGCCGAAGATGAACTCCTTCATCTTCGGGTTCCAGCGCCTGACTTGGTGGCCGAAGTGCACGCCGGCCTCAAGCAACTCCTTCATCGTGACGGTGACTGGCAAACTGACTCCTCCTCTGCCTCAGATTGGTTTGGTGTACTCGCCGCGCCCCAACGGCCCCGCGGGGCAACCAACCGGGGCGCGGCAATGGAATTAAGCGATTGCGGATTCCGGATTGCGTGACGCGGATTTAAGAAGGGGCGCGAGCCGCCCGGGCGACCCGCCATCCGGAACCCGCATGCCGCAATCGGCCTACCTCTTCGAGAACTGGAAGCGCTTGCGCGCGCCCTTCTGCCCGTACTTCTTGCGCTCTTTGGCGCGCGGGTCGCGCGTCACCAGCCCGGCGTCCTTGAGGGCGGGGCGGAGGTCGGCGTTGAACTCCATGAGCGCGCGGGTGATGCCGTGGCGCACCGCGCCGGCCTGCCCGGCCGGCCCACCGCCGGCGACGTTGACGACGATGTCGAACTTCTCGCCCGTGTTCGTCAGCGTCAGCGGCTGGCGGATGATCATGCGCAGGGCCTGATTGGGGAAGTACTCGTCAAAGGTCTTGCGGTTGACGCGGATCTCGCCCGTGCCCGGCCTCAGGTAGACGCGCGCCGTCGAAGTCTTGCGCCGCCCGGTTCCGTAATACTGAATCTCTGCCACAGCTCTCTTCCTTCGGAAAACTTAAGATTACTTCTGCGCCGCGGCGGCCGCGCGCGCGTCGAGGGCGAGCGGCTCGGGGCGCTGCGCCGCGTGCGGGTGCTCCGCGCCGGCGTAGACCTTCAGCTTCTTCGCCATCGCCTTGCCGAGCTTGTTCTTGGGGAGCATGCCCTTGACGGCCAGCTCGATGACCCGCTCGGGGTGCTTGGCGAACTGATCCTTGACCGAGATCGAGCGCAGGCCGCCCGGGTAGAGCGTGTGGTGGTGGTAGACCTTCTGCTCGGCCTTCGACCCCTTGAAGACGGCCTTGCGCGCGTTGATGACGATGACGTGGTCGCCCATATCCATGAAGGGCGTGTAGCGCGGGTTGTTCTTGCCCGTCAGCACGCGCGCCACCGCGGTGGCGAGACGGCCCACGGTCTGGCCTTCGGCGTCCACGACGTACCACTTGCGATTTTCGGCGAGTCCGTCCCCGCTGGGAAAGTATGTAGACATAGGTAACTCTCTCAATTTTAAGCGTCTAAAACGCGAACGGCTAGAATACGAAACGCCCTTTTTGTTGTCAAGCCGGGGTGTCGGGGGTCGGGGGCGAAAATGGCCGCGGGCCTGCGCGGGCCGGGGCCGGGGCGAAACTTCGGGGGCGCTTCAAACCAAAGGCCCCACGGTCAACCGCCGTGGGGCCTTCGTGCGCGTGTGAAGCAGCCCGGTTACGGGTTGCTGCCCGGCTGCGTGGCGGGCTTGTTCTGGTCTTCGGTGCGCTTCTTGAGCTGCGGCACGTCGTCCTTCTCGGCCGGCGCGCCCGTCCCGTCGGTCGTCACCGAGGGGTCTTCGGGCGCGGGCGAGCGGCGCTTCAAGGTCGGGCGGCCCGGCGCGCCGTCTTCGCCCGGCCCGATGTCGCCGGCCGTCGAGGCGCGCGCGTTCGAGAGGCGGAGCAGGCGGCCTTTGACGCGCTGGAACTCCGAGGTCGAGAGCACGTACTCCTCGCGGTCGGGGAAGCGGCTGACGAGGTCGCGCGTGGACTCGACGCGGTCGGGCGGCTGCGGGTGCGACGCGAAGAGCTTCGAGATCGTGCCCGGCTTCTTCTTGTTCTTCGCCTGAAGCTTCTCGAACATCGTGGACATCGCGCCGGGGTCGTAGCCGGCCGCCCACAGATACTGCACGCCGAGCGCGTCGGCCTCCTCCTCGGCGCTGCGGCTGAACTTCATGAAGCCGAGGAGCGCGCCGAACTGCGCCGCCTGATTGATGAGCAGGCCGCCCAAGCCCCCGAGGAAGATCGAGCCGGCCATCAGGCCGATCTCGGCGAGCATGCCCTTGGCCTGATTCTCCATCGCGTGGCGGGCGGCGACGTGCGCGATCTCGTGCGCCATCACGCCGGCCACCTCGGCCTCGTTGTCGGCCGCGAGGATCAGCCCCTTGTTGACGTAGAAGAAGCCGCCGGGCAGCGCGAAGGCGTTGACCTCGTCGGAGTCGATGACCTTGATGGTGAAGGGAATCTTGGCGTCGGAGTGGAGCACCACGTTCTGGCCGACGCGGTTGATGTACTCGCTGATGACGGGGTCGTCGACGAACTTGGCCTCGCGGTCGATCTGCGCGGCGAGCTGGCGGCCGAGGTTGACTTCCTTCTCCAGCGACCCGCTCATGCTGGCGATCAGCCCGCCGTTAATCTTCCGCTTGCCGATGAGGCGCGGGTCTTCCTTCTCCGAGAGCGGCTTGGTCGCGCTGGCCTTGACGGTCTGCGGCGCTTTGGCCTGCGCGTCGTTCTTCGCCTGCTCGGCGGGCTTCTGCCCCGTCTTGGCCTGCCGGCGCGGCGCGGCCACGGCCGCCATCGAGCCGGCCCACAGGCTGAAGACGAGCGTCAGGGCCGTGAACGTGCGGGAGATTCTGTTGAACATGGTACTAAAGCCTCCAGAAACGTTTCGAATCGCCAGTGGTCGAAGGAGAAGTCCGCGCGGCGAGGCCCCGCCGAAACCCTCGTCGGTCACCTGTTTTAAAGGACGCCGGCGGCGCGGCCCCTTCGAGCCCGCGGCCCGCCCGCTGAGGAAGCCCTGCGACGGTTCACTCCTGAAAGTGGCCGGAAGGGTGACCCTTTGATGCGCCGCGGCGCGCAGAGGGTTGCGCCGGGGGCGGGCCACGGCGGGGCCTTCCTCCGGCGCGCTTCATCTCCGAGGGGGAGCCGGGAAATTATAGCAGCACGGGCGCCCGCGGGGCGTAAAAAAACTTCCCGATTGCGCCCCGGCCGGGCCGCGTGTTAGATTCAAAAAGACCCACCTCGCCCTCTCCTCACGGGCGTCGCCGAAGCGGTTTTGCCTCCAGTCCATAAGGGTTCATCCGGTGAAACGCATTCAAGATAAGATTAAGGACCTCGTTGAGCCGCAGGCTTTCGAGCAGGGCGGGAGCTTTACGGACGATCCGGCGCGGGCGCTCGACGCCTACCGCTTCACGGACGTGACCTCCGACCTGCTGGCCCGCTGGCTCGACACGCTGGCCGATCTGTCGCGCGCGGGCGGGGCGGCGCTGGCCCTCGCCGGGGCCCGCGGCGTGGGCAAGAGCCACGCCCTCGCCGTCTTCGGCGCGCTGGCCGGGTCGGAGCGGCTGCGCCAGACCGTCGCGGACGCGCACGTCGCGTCGAGCGCGCAGAGGCTCGCGGGGCGGCGCTACGCCGTCGTGCGGGTCGAGCGCGGCACGCGCCAGACGCTCGCGGGCGAGATGGCCGCGGCCTTCGCCGCCGTCTTCGGCGGGAGCGAGGCGCAGTGGGCGGGCGGCGCGGCCGAGATGCTTTCGGTGGCGGCCTCAAGGGCCTTCGACGAGACGCTGGTCGTCATCGTGGACACGGCCCCTTCGCGCCTCGCGCGCGTGGCCCGCGACGACGGCCCCGTGCTCGGCGAGCTGGCCGTCACGGCGCGGGCCACCGGCGCGCTCGTCGCCCTCGCCCTCGACGACGACATCGAGGGGGCCGACGGCGCGAACGTCGCGCTGGCCGGAACCTACCAGATAGACTACCTCGACCCCGAGAACCTCTACCGCGTCGCCGAGCAGTTCGTGCTCCGCAAGCGGCCGCAGGGGCGCGCGCGCGTCCGCGACATCTACGAGTCTCTGCGCGGCTCCGTGCCCGACTTCCGCTGGAGCGAGACGCGCTTCGCCTCGCTCTACCCCGTCCACCCGCTGGTGGCCGAAACGTCGGCCGGCGTGCGCCTCTACGTCCCGGCCTTCGCCTTCCTGCCGTTCGCGGGCGTGGTGGCGGCGCGCGCCGCGGGGCGGCCCGCCCTTTCGCTCGTGCTGCTCGACGAGGTCTTCGACGCGACCGAGGCCGAGCTGCGCAAGTCGCCCGAGTTGCGGGAGGCCATCGCCGGCTACGACAGCCTCGCGGCCGGCTGCGTCGGCCAACTGCCGGTGATGCACCGCCATCAGGCGCGGCTGATTCTCAAGAGCCTCTTCGTGCTCTCGCTCGACGGGCGGGGCGCGACGGCGCGCGAGCTCTGCGCGGCGCTCCTGCTCGCCGACGCGCAGGGCGAGGCGACCGCGCAGATCGAGGAGACGCTGGCGCGGTTCGCCAACGCGGCCCTCGCCGGGAGCCTCCGCGTGACGGCCGAGCCGGGCGGGCACGCGCGCTACCGCTTCCACATTCAGGCGCTCGACGCGGCGGCCGCGGTAGAAACAACGAGCGCGCCGGCCGCCGCGGGCGTCGGGCCGCGAGTTCCGGAAGAGAAGAAAGCTGAGAGCGAAGCGCCCGCGGCGGCGCTCGAAAGTCCCGCGGCCGCGGGCCTCTCCGCCGCCCCCGTCGAATCGTCGCCCGCCGCTCCGAGTCAAACGGAACTCGCCGGGCAGGGACAAGTCTCGCCCCCCCGGTCTTCGCCGGCGGACGACATTCTGTCGGATATTCTGGGCGACGAGAAAACGGAAGCGGCGGCCGCACGCGTTGATTCGATAGACGCCGCGCCGCCTGTTGTCGTCGCCGAGAGCGTCGGCGCTCAGGCGCAGGTTCACGCCCCGGCCGCCGCCTCGCTCGCCGAGCAGAGCTTCAAAGACCTCTTCGCCGATGACGAGGCCGAGGAGGCGGG
>DATMVI010000473.1:0-18519 GCA_035563275.1 Pyrinomonadaceae bacterium | reverse complement strand
CCCGCCCCACCCGTTCGACGTGACGCGCGCCACTGTTGGAACCACCGTCGCCCGCCCGTGCCTACCCACGGCGGGCGCGAACCTTTCGGGCGCGCGGCTCGTTCAGGTGCTTGAGCGAACTGCGGCCGGAACGGGCGGCGTGAGTGCCCGCCGGGCGCAGTTTCGTTAACCTTTCGCGGGATGGCAAAACCCCTGATGCCGCGCTACAATAACCGCCCGATGAAACATCTACAGCAGATCAACTCGCCGGCCGACCTGCGCCGCCTGCGCCCGGAACATTTGCAGGAGGTGGCGGGCGAAGTCCGCCAGTACATCCTCGAAACGATGTCGCGCGTCGGCGGCCACACCGGCGCGTCGCTCGGCGCGGTCGAGCTGGCCGTGGCGCTCCACTACGCCTTCGACACGCCGCGCGACCGCCTCGTCTGGGACGTGGGCCATCAGGCTTACGCGCACAAAATCCTCACGGGCCGGCGCGACCTTTTGCCGACCGTCAAGCAGTACGGCGGCCTCTCCGGCTTCCTGCGCCGCGACGAGTCCGAGTACGACACCTTCGGCGCGGGCCACGCCTCGACCTCGCTCTCGGCCGCGCTCGGCATGGCCATCGCGCGCGATCAGGCCGGCGAGGATCACCACGTCGTCGCCGTCATCGGCGACTCTTCGCTGGCGGGCGGGATGGCGATGGAGGCGGTCAATCAGGCCGGCCACCTGAAGACGCGGCTCATCGTCCTCCTGAACGACAACGAGATGTCCATCGCGCCGGCCGTCGGCGGCTTGGCCGGCTACCTCAACCGCATCCGCGAGGCGCAGGGCTACCACCGCTTCAAGGACGAGGTCGGTGACCTTCTGCACGACGCGCCGCTCTTCGGCGAGCGACTTTATCAGGCGGCGAAGACCGTCAAGGACGCCATCGCCGCGGCCGTCCTGCCCGGCGCGCTCGTCAACGAGCTGGGCTTTAAGTACGTCGGCTACGTGGACGGCCACAACACGCGCGCCCTCGTCCGCGCGCTCGAAGAGGCCAAGCAGATCAAGGACGGCCCCGTCGTCGTCCACGCGCTCACGCAGAAGGGGCGCGGCTACCCGTCGCGCGAGAAGAACTATTACGCGTGGCACGCCACGGGCCCGTTCGACCTCAGGAGCGGCGCGCCCGTCAAGCCGGCCAAGCCCTCGCCGCCGCAGTACACGGCCGTCTTCGGCGAGACCTTGTGCCAGCTGATGGAGCAAGACCCGCGCGTCGTGGCGCTGACGGCCGCGATGCCCGACGGCACCGGCATCGACAAGGTGTTGGAGAAGTGCCCCGAGCGCGCCTTCGACGTCGGCATCGCCGAGCAGCACTGCGTCACCTTCGCCGCCGGCATGTCCACCGAGGGCTTAAAGCCCGTCTGCGCCATCTACTCGACCTTCCTCCAGCGCGCCTTCGACCAGATCGTCCACGACGTCTGCCTGCAAAACCTCAACGTCAAGTTCTGCATGGACAGGGCCGGCATCGTCGGCGGCGACGGCCCGACGCACCACGGCCTGCTCGACATCGCCTACCTGCGCGGCGTGCCGCACATGACGCTGATGGCCCCGAAGGACGAGGGCGAGATGCGCGACATGCTCCGCACGATGCTGGAGCACGACGGCCCGATGGCGATGCGCTACCCGCGCGGCAGCGGCGTCGGCGCCGACATCAGGCGCGCGCCCGCGTCGCTGGAGATCGGCAAGGCCGAAATCCTGCGCGACGGCGGCGAGGTGGCCGTCGTCGCCTACGGCTCGATGGTTCACCCGGCGGCGGCCGCGGCCGAGCAGCTGGCGAAGGAAGGCATCGAGGCGACGGTCGTCAACGCCCGCTTCGTCAAGCCGCTCGACGCCGGGCTGCTGCTCGCGCTCGCGCGCACCAAGCGGCTCGTCGTGACGGTCGAAGAGGCGTACCTCGCCGGCGGCTTCGGCTCGGCCGTGATGGAGCTGCTCGAAGAGAACGGCCTGCTCGACAGCGTCCGCCTCGTCCGCATGGGCGTCCCCGACCGCATCATCACCCACGGCGACCCCAAGCTCCTGCTCGCCAAGTACGGCCTCGACGCCGACGGCATCTACACGCGCGTCAAAGAGAGCTGGGAGATTCTGGAGGAGCGGCGCGCCGGGGCGCGCTCGCGCGACGCGCAGTTGAAAGGCTGAGGCCCACTCAAGCGGAACAGCAGCGGGGCGGCCGTGGGTGTGTCTCACGGCCGCCCCCTCTCGTCAACGGACTCGAAAATCCGCCGCGCGGTAATAACGTCATCACCGTGGACGGCCGGGCGCGCCGACAGGAGAAGAGAAGATGAGATTTCGATT
Source organism: Pyrinomonadaceae bacterium (assembly GCA_035563275.1). Classification (GTDB taxonomy): domain Bacteria; phylum Acidobacteriota; class Blastocatellia; order Pyrinomonadales; family Pyrinomonadaceae; genus QHXN01. The sequence continues at coordinate 16,209 of DATMVI010000473.1, read as the reverse complement.
GAGCTTCGCGCGCGCGTTGCGGCCCGCGCTGGCGCTGTCGCTTCTGGCCGCGCTGCTGCCGCCGCCGCCGGTTCGCTCGCAGACGGCCCGCGCGGCGGACGAACTCGAACGCGCGGTGGCCCTGATGGCGAAGATCGGTTTCGCCGGCTCGCCGAGCTTCTCGGCGGACGGCGGGCGGCTGGCCTTCGTGACCAACCTGAGCGGGCTGCCGCAGGTGTGGACGATGCCGGCGGCGGGCGGCTACCCGACTCTGGTGACGGCCTTCGACGACCCCGTCGGCTTCGTCAACTGGTCGCCCGACGGCGAGTGGCTCGCCTTCAACGTCGCGCCGGGCGGCGGCCTCAACGAGCAGATTTACGTGGCGCGGCCCGACGGGACGGGCCTGCGCCGTCTGACCGAGGGCGGCAAGGAGAACAACTTCCTCGGCGGCTGGACGCGCGACGGCCGGCACCTCTTCTTCTCCTCGAACCGCCGCGACCCGGCCGTGACCGACTCCTACCTGCTCGACGTTTCGACGGGACAGGCGCGCATGGTCGCCGAGGGCAAGGGCTTCGGCGGCATCACGGACGTGAGCCGCGACGGGCGCTTCGCCGTCCTGACCCGCGTCGTCAGCCGCGGCGACAACAACCTCTACCTCGTCAACCTCTCCGACGGCGCGGAGGCCCTGCTCACGCCGCACGAGGGGCCGGGCAGCTTCTTCGGCGCGCAGTTCTCGGCGGACGGCCGCGCCGTCTACTTCGGCTCGAACAAGGAGCGCGACCTGCTGGCGCTGGCGCGCGTGCGGCTGGACGAGGGCGGGCGGCCCGGCCCCGTCGAGGTGGTCGCCGCGCGCGACGACGCGGAGTTGTCAAACCTCCTGCTCGACGAGCAGGGGGCTCGCGCGGCGCTCGTCTGGAACGTCGCGGGCCGCAGCGAGCTTTCCTTCCTCGACGTGAAGACCGGGAGGGTGACGCCCGGCCCCAAGCTCCCGGCCGAGATCGCCGGCGGCCTTGAGTTCTCGAAGGACGGGCGCCGCCTCGCGATGAATCTTTCGGGCGCGACCGCGCCCACGGACATTTGGGTGCTCGACGTGGACGCGGGCCGCCTCACGCAGTTGACGCGCAGCCCGCACGCGGGCGTTGATCTCTCGAAGCTCGTGCGGCCCGAACTCGTCCGCTACAAGGCGCACGACGGGCTGGAGCTTTCCGGCTGGCTCTACCGCGCGCCGGGCGCGGGCGCCCCCGGCCCCGTCGTCCTGAGTTTCCACGGCGGCCCCGAGGGGCAGGAGCGGCCCGGCTTCAACAGCACCTATCAGGCCCTGCTCGCGCGCGGCATCGGCGTGCTCGCGCCGAACGTGCGCGGCTCGTCGGGCTTCGGCAAACGGTTCGTCAACCTCGACAACGGGGCGCTGCGCGAGAACGGCGTGCGCGACATCAAGGCGACCGTGGACTACGTCGTCTCGGCGGGCGTGGCCGACCCCAAACGCATCGGCATCATGGGCGGCTCCTACGGCGGCTACATGGTGATGGCGGGGCTGGTCGAGTACCCGGAGCTGTTCGCCGCCGGCGCGAACCTCTTCGGCGTCGTCAACTTCGAGACCTTCTTCAAGCACACGCAGCCGTGGATGGCAGCCATCTCGAAGGTCGAGTACGGCGACCCCGACCGCGAGGCCGAGATGCTGCGGCGGCTGTCGCCCATCCACCGCGTCGAGCGCGTGCGCGCCCCGACCATCGTGCTCCACGGAGCGAACGACACGAACGTGCCCGTGGTCGAGGCCGAGCAGGTGGTCGAGAACCTGAAGCGGCGCGGCGTCCCCGTCGAGTACGTCCTCTTCCCCGACGAGGGGCACGGCTGGCGCAAGACGCCCAACCGCATCCGCTCGGCCGTCGAGATCGTCAAATTCTTCGAGACTCACCTGAAGGCGAAATAACTGAAGCCCGGACGCGGCGGGGCGCCGCAAGTCTCATCAAGGAATAGTTGATGAGACTTGCGGCGCCCCTCGTTCGCGTCCGGGCCTCCGTTAAGCCTGCTACCGATCATCCGCGCCGAGGAGCCACTGAATCGCGGCCAGCACGACGACCACGGCGACGAAGACCGCCGCGTGGTAGCCGACGGAGCGCCACGTCTCCGGGTCGATCAGTGAAAGCGGCATCGGGAATTATTTAAGCCACCTCTCGTACCACAGACTCAGATTCAGCAGCGCCCAGAGGTGGAAGCTCCAGTCGCGCGCGCCGCGGCGGTGCTCGGCGACGAGGCGGGCGACGAAGTCGTAGTCGAGCAGGTCGCGCCGGCGCATCGGCGAGTTCAGCAGGTGCGCGTCGAGCAGCTCGGTCGCCGGCCCGCGCAGCCAGCCGCGGATGGGCGCGCCGAAGCCGCGCTTCGGGCGGTAGAGCACGTCCCCCGGCAGCACGTCTTCGAGCGCCCGCTTGAGGACGTGCTTGCCGCTGCGGCCCTCGACCTTCTGCGCGCGCGACACGCCCATCGCGTACTCGACGAGGCGGTGGTCGAGGAAGGGCACGCGCGCCTCGACGCTCGTCGCCATCGTGATCTTGTCAACGCGCATCAGCAGGAGTTCCGGCAGCCGCAGCTTCAGCTCGAGGTAGGTCATCTGCGCGAGGAAGTCGGCGCGGGGCCGCGCCCCGGCGAGGCGCGCCTCGTAGCGCCGCACCACGTCGTAGGAGGATAGCCCGATGAGGCGCGCGCGCAGGTCGCGCGACAGCACGCGCGGCTTGAAGGTCTCGTCGAAGACGACGGCGCTGCCCCAGAAGAGACTCTCGTCGGCGCCGAGGCGCCGCACCAGCTCGATCGCCATCCGCTGCCTGACGGTCTTCTCCATGACGGGCCGCGCCACGGCCGAGGCCAGACGGCGCGCGGCCGCCGGCAGGCGCTCGGCGTGGCGCCAGAAGCGCTCCTGTATGCGGAGGTAGCGGACGTACTTGTCGTAGCCGCTGAAGATTTCGTCCGCGCCCTCGCCGACCTGCACGACGACGGTTCCCGTCTCGCGCGCAAGCTTCGAGACGTAGAAGAGCGGCACGCAGACGGGGTCGGCGATGGGCTCGTCCTGATGATAGATCATCTCGGGGAGGAACGAGCGCATCTCCTCCTCGCCGATCAAGACCTCGTGGTGCTCCGTGCCGAAGCGCCGGGCGACGGCGCGGGCCGCGTCCAGCTCGTTCAGCTCCTCGTGGTCGCGGAAGCCGACGGTGAAGGTGCGGACGGGGCCCGTCATCTGCTCGGCCATCAGCGCGACGTTGGCCGAAGAGTCCACGCCGCCCGAGAGGAAGACGCCGAAGGGCACGTCGGCCATCATCCGCTTTTTGATCGAGGCGCGCAGGAGGCGGAGGATTTCGGCGCGCACGTCGGCGTCCGCGCGCGGGCGTTCGTCTTCGGCGGCGGGCGGCAGCGCGTCCCAGTAGGGCGTGACGCGCGCCTCGCCGTCGCGGCCGACGACGAGCATGTGGCCGGCGGGCAGTTTTTGGATGCCGCGGAAGAGGGTCGAGGGCGCGGGGCTGGTGAGGAAGGAGAGGTAGTGGTAGAGCGCCTCCTCGTCCACGTCGGCGGTGACGGCCGGGTGGGCGAGGATCGCTTTGATCTCGGAGGCGAAGACGAGGCGGCCGCCCGCGTGGTGGAAGTAGAGCGGCTTGACGCCGACGCGGTCGCGGACGAGCACGAGGCGCTCGGCCGTTTCGTCCCAGAGGGCGATGGCGTAGTCGCCTTCGAGGTCGCGCACGAAGTCGAGGCCGCGCTCTTCGTAGAGGTGCAGGATGGTCTCGGTGTCGGTGCGCGAGCGGTAGACGTGGCCGCACCGCTCCAAGTCTTCGCGCAGCCCGGCGTGGTTGTAAATCTCGCCGTTGAAGACCGTCCACGCGCCGCGCCCCTCGCAGCCGCGCATCGGGTTGCGGCCGGCGGGCGAGAGGTCGACGATGGAGAGGCGGCGGTGGCCGAGGCCGAGCCGGCCGCCGTCGAAGAGTTGCGCGCCCGCGTCGTCCGGCCCGCGGTGGCGCAGAAGGTCGCGCATCCGCTCGACCAGCGAAAGCTCCACGCCCCCGCCGGCCGCCCCGTACTCCCACACTCCGCAGATGCCGCACATGAAAAGTAAACAGTAGTCGGTAGTCAGTAGTCAGTAGGGAAGGCCCATCAGGCGCGTCTCTCCTAACTGCCGGCTGCTTTTATCAGCGCCAACCTTTCGTCCGCGCGCTCACCCGCGTGGACGGGGACGAGGAGCCAGCGGGCGGCGAGGGGCGCGCCCGCCTCGACCGTCCAGCACAGCGCGACGGACTCCTCCTTCGCGCCGTAGTCGCGCGAGGAGTGGCGCGGCTCAAGCGAGGGCGCGCCGAAACCTTCGGGCGCAAGGATGAAGAGTCGCGCGGCCTTGATTCTATCGCAGACTTCGACGGCGTGGTCAGCGCGGACGCGGGCCCCGGCGCCGGGCGCGAGGTGGAAGCGGAAGCGGAAGGCGTGGCGGCCGCGACCTTCGAGCGCGTCTTCGATCAGCCAGAAGCGCGCGCGCTTGTCGAAGAAGACGGAGCGGCGGTGCGTGACGGCGCCCGCGGGCGAGCCGGCGTAGCCCGAGTGCTCGGCGGCGGCCAGCGTGTGACTCTCGTCGTCCTCCCAGCGCACGAGGCGCGGGCGCGCTTCGTCGCCGATGACGAAGGGGAGTTGCTCGCCGACCGAGTTCTGCTCGCGGCCGTCCACCTCGACGGTCGAGTGGTAGGCGGTCGAACGGAAGCGGTGGCGCTCGCCGAGGTCGGCCGTGTAGACGAAGGTGCCGGGGTCGCGCACGAAGCAGGCGCCGCCGGCCGAGACCTCGACGCCGAGCGCGTCGTTATGCGCGTGCGAGCCGCGCCCGCCGAGCCCCGCGCCGCTGGCGTTAAGCAAAAGGTAGTCGTCGCCCGCGCGCAGGACGTACGTGCCCGCGTCGCGGAAGGCTTGCGAGCCGGGCGCGGGGCCTTCGGGCATCGCCCCGTGGCGGCGCACGCCTTCGGCGCCCGAGAGCCAGAAGAGTTCGGGCGGGGCCTCGGGCGTGACCTTGAAGCGCGGCTCGTCGAAGACGACGGCGCCGACGGAGAGCAGGTAGGCGTGTTCGTCCGCCGCGCGTTGACTCAGGGGGAGGAAGCGGCCGCCGTCGGCGTCGCCGACGAGCGGCGCGCGCCCGTCGGGCCGCAGGACGGCGCGCGAGTATTCGAGCATCGAGCGCAGGCGGAGCCGGTAACGCTCGCCGAAGTCGATCCCGTTCTCGCGCGCGAGGACGAACGAGCAGAGGAAGAGTTCCGAGACGTAGCGGTGGTAGCCGGTTGAGGCCTCCCAGTCGGCCCCGTCTTCGAGCACCTGCCTCTCCATCTCGCGCGGCAACTCGCTCGCGGCCCACGCGCGCCAGCCTCCGGCATCTTCTAACTCGGGCAGGCAGACGCCGACCCAGAAGAGGCCGGCCACGTCCGTCAGGTAATGGTTGCTCGTGCGCACGTGTGAGAATTCGAGGTTGCGGCGGACGTGCGCGGCGTGCTCGTCGAGGAGGGCGAGCACGAAGCTTAAAGTCTCGGGGTCGAGCGCGGGCGCGAGCAGGCGGAAGGCGGCGAGGAGGTTGACGGCGCGCAGCGCGACCTCCATCGCGCAGGCCCAGTTGGGGCCGAAGCCGAGCGGGTTCTGCGCGCGCCACGAGCGGAGCTGGCGGAAGCACCCGGCGGCGAAGCGCGCGTCGCGCGTGAAGGCGTAGGCGCGCGCGAGCGTCGAGAGGTGCGCCAAGCGGTTCAGCTCCCACAGCACGCGCACGTCCGAGCCGTCGCCGCGCGCGAGCCGCACGTCGGCGTGGTATTCGAGCGGCCAGCGCGCTCCCGACAAGGGGTCGCGCAGCCAGTCCACGTCCGCGCCGAAGTCGAGCGCGCCGAGGCCGAGCAGCGGCCAGCGCCCCGCGCGCAGAATGTCTTCGGCCTCGCCGACGGTCTCGTCGCGGCCGGGCGCTCTTGAAACTTCGGGGGGCGATGAACTTTCAAGCCCCGCGGCCTGCTCGAAGCCGCGGGGCAGGCGCGCGTCGCGGGGCGCGCGGAAGTGGGCGAGGAGTTCGCCGGGCGCGAGGCGCGCGAACTCGGGGCGGAGGCGCGCGGGCAGAAGTCTCCCTTCGGTCTCGGCGAGGCGCGCGCGCTCGCGCCGGGAGGCGAGGCGCGCGCGGCCGAGGCGGACGGCTTCGAGCGCGGCGTCGCGCGGCGTCACGCCCCCGCGGAAGGCGCGGCGTAGTCTGTCGATGATCGGCGGGCGGTGGTTGATGTGTGAGCCGGACTCGGGCGTCTTCACAGGCGGATGATCTTGGCGGGGCTGGCGCGGCGCAGCTCTGCCCCCAGCGCGTTGCGCGTGTCTACGATGAGCTTCGACAGCTCGCAGAGGCGCTTATAATCCACCTGACTGTGGTCGGTGACGATGACGCAGCAGTCGGCCGCGCGCACCGCGTCGTCGGTCAGCTCCGCGCTCGACAGCGGCTCGCCGCCGCCCTCCGTGTGCGTGTCGTCGAAGCGCAGCTCGGGGATGAACGGGTCGTGGTAAGAGACTTCGGCCCCCTTCGCCCGCAGGCGGTCGATGATCGAGAGCGCGGGGCTTTCGCGCACGTCCGCGATGTCCTTCTTGTAGGCCACGCCGAGCACGAGCACGCGCGAGCCGTTGACCGCCTTGCGCTCCTCGTTCAGCCCGTCGGCGACGAGGCGGACGACGTGCTCCGGCATCCGCGAGTTGACCTCCTCGGCCAAGCCGATGAAGCGCGACTCGAAGCCGTGCTGCCGGGCCTTCCACGAAAGGTAGTGCGGGTCGAGCGGGATGCAGTGGCCGCCGAGCCCCGGCCCCGGATAAAAGGGCATGAAGCCGAACGGCTTGGTGGCGGCCGCCCGGATCACCTCCCACGTGTCGATGCCGAGGTGGTAGCAGAGGCGCGCCATCTCGTTCGCCATCCCGATGTTGACGGCCCGGAACGTGTTCTCTAAAAGCTTCGCCGCCTCGGCGACGCGGGCCGAGCTGACGGCGTGAACGTCTTTGACGATGGTTGCGTAGAGCGCGGCGGCCGCTTCGGTGGAGTCGTCGGTGCAGCCGCCGACGACCTTCGGGATGTTGTGCGTCTGGAACTGCGGGTTGCCGGGGTCAACGCGCTCCGGCGAGAAGGTGAGCAGGAGGTCTTCGTCGAGCTTCAGCCCCCGCTCCTCGAACATCGGCAGAAGCACCTCGTCGGTGGTGCCGGGGTAGGTGGTCGATTCGAGGACGACGAGCTGGCCGCGCCGCAGCCGCTTTTGAATCTCGCCGGCCGCCGCGAGGATGTAGGAGATGTCGGGCTCCTTCGTCTTCCGGAGTGGGGTCGGGACGCAGATGATGATGGCGTCGCACGAGGCCAGCTCGTCGAAGTCCGTGGTCGCGTGCAGCCGCTCGGACGAGACGACCTCTTTGAGCGCCGGGGCCGGCACGTCGCCGATGTAGCTGTCGCCGCGGTTGACCGCCTCGGCCTTGCCCGAGTCGACCTCGAAGCCGACGGCGCGCAGCCCCCCGCGCGCGAACTCGACCGCCAGCGGCAGCCCCACGTACCCGAGGCCGATCACGCCGACGCGCGCCTGTTTGCTCTCAATCAGCCGTTTGATTTCGTCTTTTATCATGAATGTCTAAGGGTCAAGGTTCAGAATCAGGTTGGCATGAGACGGTTGCGAACCCACTGCCGCAAGACTAGGGAACCGGGGCCGCGGCTGTCAAGCAGCGAGTAGTCGGCAGACAGTAGTCGGTAGCCGTTAGGAAGAGCTTCGGTGTCGTATCGTCACGGTGGCGGCGTCAGCAATCGCAGCGCGGCGCGCTACCGGCTACCGGCTACTGACTACTGTCTACCTCTTTCTGCTATCCTCGCCGGGCGATGAAACGCTGCCCCGCGTGCCGGCGCGCTTACGCCGACGACGAGTTGAAGTTCTGCCGCGTGGACGGCGCGCCGCTCGCCGCGGAACCCGGCGAGGGCGGGGCGACCCTCGCCGACCCCCCGCCCGGCGGCGAGGCCCCGACCGAACTCTTCGGCGCGGCCGCGCCCTCGGACGAGCTGGCCGACTCGTCCTCGCTCACGCGCCGGCTCGCGCCCGGCCGCCGGCGCCGGCCCGCGCGCTCGAAGGTCATCGACTCGCTCGCCATCCTCCCGCTCGCCAACGAGACCGGCGAGGCGCAGGCCGAGTACCTCTCCGACGGCATCACCGAGAGCATCATCAACAGCCTGTCGCGCCTGCCGCGGCTGCGCGTCGTGCCGCGCGCCACCGTCTTCCGCTACAAGGGGCGCGACGCCGACCCGCTCGCCGTCGGGCGCGAGCTGAACGCGCGCGCCGTCGTCACGGGCCGGGTGCTGCTCGTCGGCGGCCTGCTCGTCGTCAGCGCCGAGCTGGTCGACGTGGCGCTCGAATCGCAGGTCTGGGGCGAGCGCTACCGCCACCAGCACGAGGACATCTTCACCTTGCAGGAGCGCATCTCCGAGGAGATCAGCGCGCACCTGCGGCCGCGCCTGAGCGGCGAAGACCGCCGGCGGCTGCGCCAGCGCGACACCGAGAACCCGGCGGCCTACGACCTCTACCTGCGCGGCCGCTACTTCATGAACAAGCGGACGACCGAGTGGATCAGGCGCGGCGTCGAGCACTTCCGCCGCGCCATCGACCTCGACCCCGGCTACGCGCTCGCGCACGCGGGCCTCGCCGACGCCTACGCCTTCCTCGCCTCCTCGACCGGCGAGCAGCCGCCCTCGGAGTTCTACCCGAAGGCCGAGGCGGCGGCGCTCAAGGCGCTCGAACTCGACGACACTCTGGCCGAGGCCCACACCTCGCTCGGCTTCTTCCGCCTCCTCTACGAGTGGGACTTCCGCGCGGCCGAGCGCCACTTCAGGCGAGCCATCGAGCTCCAGCCCGCTTACGCCAACGCGCACGACGGCCACAGCTTCTACTTCAAGGCGACGGGCCAGCACGAGCGCGCCGTGCGCGCCTGCCGCGAGGCGCAGAAGATCGACCCGCTCTCGCTCTTCGCCTCGGTGAGCCTCGCGTGGGCCTACTACCTCGCGCGCCGCTACGACGAGGCCGTCGAGCAGAACCGCCGCGCGCTCGAACTCGACCCGCGCTTCTTCTTCGCGCACTGGAACCTCGGCCTCGCGCTCGCCGCGCAGGGCCGGCTCGGCGAGGCCGTCGAGGCTCTGGAGCGGGCCGTCGAGCACTCGGGCGGCGGGCTGACCTTCAGGGGCCACCTCGGCTACGTATACGGCCTCGCCGGCCGGCGCAGGGAGGCGGAACTCATCCTCTCCGAGTTCGACGCGCTCTCCCGCGCGCGCTACGTCCCGGCCTACTACACGGCCATCATCCGCTTGGGGCTCGGCGAACATGACCGCGCCCTCGAAGCCCTCGCCCGCGCCTTCGACGAGCGCACCGGCTTCCTCGTCTTCCTCCGCGTCGAACCCATGTTCGACCCCCTGCGCGAAGACCCGCGCTTCACGGAGCTCGCGGCCCGCATCGGCGCGGGAGACGGATGACGAACGAAAAAGCAGTCGCCAATCTTCAGCCGTCAGTTCTTTGCCTTAACTGACGACTGATGACTGACGACTGCTCTTTCGTTCATCATTTACCTTGACAGCCCGCGCGGGCGCGTCACAACATACGCCGCCACATCAGACCGCACTCGTTGGCCGAAGACGCCGATGTCAATCGAAACCACAGACGACGCGGCGGCGCACCGCGAAGCCGGGCCGCGGCCGGGGCAGTTGCAGCGGGGCTTGGGCCTGCTCGACGCGACGATGATCGTCGTCGGCTCGATGATCGGGTCGGGCATCTTCATCACGTCGGCCGAGTCCACGCGGCTCGTCGGCGCGCCGGGCTGGCTGCTGGCGGCGTGGGCGCTCGCGGGCCTGCTCACCATCACGGGCGCGCTGTGCTGCGCGGAGCTGGCGGCGATGATGCCGCGCGCGGGCGGGCAGTACGTCTTTCTGCGCGAGGCTTACGGGCCGGCGCTCGGCTTCCTCTTCGGCTGGTCGCTCTTCCTCGTCATCCAGACGGGGACGATTGCCGCGGTGGCCGTCGCCTTCGCGCGCTTCACGGGCGTGCTCTGGCCGTGGGTCGCGGCCGACAACTACCTCGTCGCGCCCGTCCGCCTCTCGGCCGACTACGCCGTCTCGCTCTCGACCGAGCAGCTCACGGCCGTCTCCCTCATCCTGCTCCTGACCTACACGAACACGCGCGGCCTCCGGCTCGGCCGCCTCATCCAGAACGCCTTCACGTTCACCAAGACGGCGGCGCTCGCCGGCCTCATCCTCGTCGGGCTGCTCGTGGGTTGGAACGCGGGGAGCGCGGCATACACTTCGGCGTGGTGGGACTCGTGGGCGAACGGCTGGAACCCGCAGGCGGCGCAGCCGGGCCTCGCGGCGACGGGCGGGCTGGCGCTCGCGATGCTGCTGGGGCGGGCGATGACGGGGCCGCTCTTCGCGCAGTCGGCGTGGAACAACGTGACGTTCACGGGGAGCGAGATACGCGACCCCGGCCGCAACCTCCCGCGCTCGCTCCTCGTCGGCTGCGCCGTCGTGGTCGGCCTCTACCTGCTCGCCAACCTCGCCTACGTCGTGACGCTGCCGCTCGAGGTGATGCAGCAGCCGGGCAAGAGCATCGCGACGGCGACGATGCAGGCGGCGCTCGGGCCCGCGGGGACGGTGCTGATGGCCGCCTTCATCATGGTCTCGACCTTCGGCTGCAACAACGGCCTGATCCTCGCGGGCGCGCGCGTCAACTACGCGATGGCCTGCGACCGCCTCTTCTTCGGGCGCGTCGCCCGCCTCAACTCGCGCCACGTCCCGGCCGTCGCCCTCGCCGTGCAGGGCGTCTGGGCCTCGCTGCTCACGCTGCCGCGCACGGTGACGACCGACGCGGCCGGCCGCGCGACCTACGGCAACGTCTACAACCAACTGCTCGAATACATCATCCCGGCCGACCTCGTCTTCTACGTGCTGATGGTCGGCGCGGTCGTCGTCCTGCGCCGCAAGCGGCCCGGCGCGCCGCGCCCCTACCGGACGCCGGGCTACCCCCTCGTGCCGGCCGTCTACGTCCTGCTCGCCACGCTGCTCACGCTCGACCTCGTCTACCTCGCGCGCCTCACCTCCGGCCTCGGCTTCCTCCTCGTCCTCACCGGCCTGCCCGTCTACTACCTCTGGCGCCGCGGCGCGGGGAAAAGAATTTAGACCAAGTCGCCGGCCGTCAGTCGTCGGTAAAAACAGAACTGAAGACTGACGGCTGACGACTGACGACTTGGTCGGAAATTCATCCTCACTTCGCCCACTCGTCGGAGACCTTCGACTCGACCTTGACGGGAACCTTCCTGACGTACTCCTCGCCGGCCGCGCACATCGCCTCCTCGACCACCTTCGCCATCTCGTCGGCGTTCTTCGCGTCGGCCTCCACCACGATCTCGTCGTGCACGACGTTGACGACCCGCGCGTCCGTCCCCTTCAGACGGTCGTGCAGCAGCCGCAGCGCGCGCTTGATGATGTCGGCCGAGGAGCCCTGAATGGGCGCGTTCTTGCCGTTGCGCTGCGCGCCGGAGGCGGCCTGCTTGTCTTCGGGGTCGAAGTTGAAGCGGAAGAGGCGCCCGGCCACGGTGCGCGGGGCGGTGCGCTCGCGGACGGCCTTGAGGGCGGCGTCGCGCAGCCACACGTCGAGGCCGCGGTAGCTGGCGAAGTAGCGGCGCAGGAGGTCTTCCGACTCGGTCTGGGTGAGGCCGGTCATGAGGGCGAAGCGCTGCGCGCCGATGCCGTAGACGACGCCGAAGTTGAGCCGCTTGGCGAAGTCGCGCTGCTGCTTGGTGACTTCGTCCGCGGGGACGTTGAAGACCTGCGCGGCGGTGACGCGGTGGAGGTCGGCGCCGGAGTTGAAGGCCTCGACGAAGCCCTCGTCCCCGGTGAAGTCGGCGAGGATGCGCAGCTCGATCTGCGAGTAGTCGGCCGTGATCAGCTTGCGCCCCTCGGGCGCGCGGAAGCAGCGGCGCATGTCGAAGGCGTGGGGTATCTGCTGGATGTTCGGGTCGGTCGAACTCATCCTCCCCGTCGGCGCCCCGATCTGGTGGAAGTGCGAGTGGATGCGGCGGGTCTCCTTGTTGATCGACTCCAGAAGCGTCTCGCCGAACTTCAGGGTCTTCTGGAGCGTGCGGTAGTCGAGGATGCGGCGGACGACGGGGAACTCGACGGCGAGCGGTTCGAGCTTCCAGTTGCGCGTCGAGTCGGGGATGCGCGAGGGGTCGGGCAGGACGCGGGCCAGCGCGCGGGTGAGCTGGACGTGCGAGTCGAGGTTGATGTCGGCGCGGACGGGGCCGAAGAGCGACTGCTGCGCCGGCTCCTCGGCCAGCTCTTCCTGAAGCTGCTCGTGCAGCTCGTTACGCTGCCGCTCGATCTCCTTGAGCTTGGCCCGCCAGCACGGCTCGTCGAGGTGGACGCCGTCAAGTTCGAGTGCCGCGAGCGGCACGACGCACTCGAATTCGAGCTGCGCGCAGCGGCCGAGCGCGTTGGCCCTCAACTGGCCGACCAGCTTCTCGCGCAGCGGCAGCATGACGGCCGCGTCGCGCGCGGCGTATTCGAGCTGCGCGGCCGAAAGCTCGCCCGACCAGTCGCTGACCTGCTGCGACTTGTCGATGGTCTCGCCGAGGTAGCGCTCGACGACGACGCCGAGGCCGTGGCGGTCTTCCTGCTCGCCGGCCGAGATGAGCTGGCTGGCGAGCAGCGTGTCGAAGAGGCCGCCGCGCTCGACGCGCTCCGCGCCGTCGCCGTTCGACGCGCCCTCGCCCTCGCCGGAGAGTTCGACGCCGAGGTGGCGCCTGACCCACTTGGCGTCGAACTTCGCGTTGTGCGCGATCTTGACGGGCCGGCGCGCGGCGAGCAGGCGGCGCAGCGGCTCGAGACTCGCGGCGCGCGCGGCCGAGCCGTCGGGCGCGAGGCGGTCGAGGTCGAAGACGTAGACGCCGGCGGGCGAGGCCAACTGCACGAGCCGGATGCGCCCCTCGAAGGGGTCGAGCGCCGTCGTCTCGGTGTCGAAGCCCAGCTCGGCGTGGCGCGCGAGCTGCTCGACGGCCGCGGCCACGTCCGCGCCGTCCGTGATGACCCAGTAGTTGAGTTCTTCCATCTTGATGAAAGGCCGAATCGTGAATCGTCAATCGTGAACCGCGGCCCGCGCGGCCGGACGCAAACCGCCGAACCGGGCGACCCTCTAGCCCCGCGATGAAGGTGGAAATGTCGGAGCGTTTAAGCTACCTGAAAAAAGCGATTATGTCACGGGAGACAGTAGACAGTAGACAGTAGTCAGTAGCCAGTAGCCAGTAGAAAAGAGCTTCGGCGGCGAATCATCAGGGCGTCGGCGTCAACCTTGTTCATGCGGAGCCTACTGGCTACTGGCTACTGTCTGCTGTCTACTACGGAAAGAGCACGTGCAGGTAGTCGTCGTGGCCGAAGGCTTTGCGGGTGAGGCCGGCGGCGACGAGGCGCGGGTCGTTGAAGCGGATGACGGCGTCGGGGTGCTGGCGCTTGATGAGTTCGGCCAGCTCGCGCGTGAGTTCGGGCGAGTAGTTGGGGGCGAAGATGTTGGTCGGGCCGCCGCGGCCGTCGTCGGTGAGCGGGCGGATGTCCACCTCGCGGCCGTTCTGGTGGTCGGCGTGCGGCGGGAAGGGGCCGCCGCCGCGCCGGCTCATGTCGCCGATGGCGAGCGGGACGCCGGGGCGCCGCGCAGCCCACGCGGCGCAGAGGTCGAGGACGGCGCGCACCGTCTGCGCGCGCGCGAACTGGTCGGCCCCGCCCGGCTCGCGGTTGTAGGTGACGAAGCCCGGCCCGGACTCGGGCAGCGGCGTCGAGATGGCCGGGTCGCCCCCGGGGTTGATCTGCCCGAGCGGGACGACGGTGGTCTCGATGCCCGCCGCGCGGACGAGGTCGTCGGCCCTGAGTTCGAGCGCGGCCGAGCTTTGCGCGTCGCCCAGCGCCTCGCGGTAGAACTGCGCCGCCTTGAGGTACTTGCTCGCCAGCGCCGCCTTGTCGTCGCTCAAGACCTGCTCCCAGACGGCGAACGCCTGCCGGTACTGCCCCAGCGCGCGCTCGCGCGCCTCGGCGAGCCGCGCCCGCGCCTCCTCGCCCCGCCCCTCGCGCGTCGCGTCGTAGGAGGCGTAAAGGGCCTCGCTGACGTAGAGCTGGGCGAGGTCGCTGTGGACGTTGGCCCGGTTGAGCTGGAAGTATTTGCCGCCGCGGGCCGCGCCGTTGAGGATGCCGAGCAACTGCTCGTAGCGCGCCGCGGCCTGCGTGTAGCTGCGCTGCTCCCGAAGGGCGAGGGCGAGGCTTTCGAGCATCCCGACGGTCTCTAAACTGCCGCGGCCGTAGACCTCCTCCTGCGCTTCGAGCGCCGACTGGTAGAAGGCGGCGGCCTGATCGTAACGTTCCAGCTTTTCGTTGAGGTAGCCGAGGTTGTAGAGCACCCACGCCCTGCCCTCGCGCCCCTCGCGGTCGTCGCCGAGCATGTCGTAGAGATGCTTCAGCTCGGCCTCGGCCCGCTCCGTCTCGAAGGTCTCGATGAGCACGAGGGCGTGGCGGTTGAGCTGCTCGCGCTCGTTGGCCGCGGCCGCCCTGCGCCACATGACGAAGGCCGAGACGAGGGTGGCGAGGGCGAAGACGAGCATGACGCCGAGGACGACGGCCACGCGCCTGATGCGTCGCGCGTCGCGCGCGTCGCGCGCGCGCTCGGCGGCGAGGCGGGCGTCGCGCGCCTCGCGGCTCGCGTCGAGGTAGGCGACGGCCGCGGCGAAGCCTTCGTGGTAGCGCGCGGCCCACGCCGCGTTCGGCCGCGCCTGCCCGCGCCAGTCGAGCGCGAGCTGCAAGGCCGGGTCGTTGAGCAGACCCTCCTCCCCCTTGGCGTGGAGCGCGGCGGCCTCGGCCAGACGGCGGTAGACGCGCGCCGACTGCGCCTCCTCGGCGACCCACGCCTTGAGCTTGCCCCAGTTGCGGATGAGGCTCTCGTGCGAGATGTCTATGACGGTGCCGGGCGTGAGCGGGGCGGGCGCGGGCGGCGTGAGGAAGGAGCGGCCCTCGCGGCGGAAGAGTTCGACGACCGAGGCGACCTCCGCCTCCGTCGCCTCGGCGACCTCGCAAAGCTCGCGCAAGGGCGTGGGCCGGCGCGTCTCGCGCGCGTCCGCGCCGCGCTCGGTGAGGCGCTTGAAGACGAGCTCGGCGACGCGGCGCTCGCGCTCGCCCGCCAGTTCTTTGAAGGCTTCGTCGGCGTGGCGCGAGAGCGCGTCGGCCATCGCGCCGACGGCCTCGTAGTGCTCGACGCCGACCGGCTCGCCGTCGCGGCCCCGCGCGGCCCAGTAGTCCCACGTCCGCATCAGCGCGTGCTGCATGATGGGGAGCTGGTCGGGGTTGTCGCCCGTGTCGTTGAGCAGGCGGTTGAGGAGCGGCGCGGAGACGCGGCCGCCGCCGACCGCGGCCGGGCCGGTGACGGCCTCGCGCCGCTCGTCGCGCGTGAGCCGCGGGATGAGGTACTGGCCGTCGTTGATCGCCTCGGGCAGCCCCCAGAACTGCGCGCAGTCGCCGAGGAAGTCCGAGCGCATGGTGATGACGACGTAGACGGGCGCCTCGCGCCGGGCCGAGGCTTCGAGCAGCAGCTTGGCGAAGGCGGCCGCGTCGTCGGCCGAAGCGGACGCGCCGCGCGCCTCGCGGTAGCGGAACAACTCCTCGAACTGATCCACGACGACGAGCAGGTTCTCGCGCGGGCCGAGGCGGGCCTGCCGCGCGGCGTCGACGAGCCCGAGCGCGCCGCGTCTGAGCGTCGCCTCGATGAGCGCGGCGCGCATCGGCTCATCCATCCCGTCGCCGCCGAGCACGTCTTCGGCCGCGAGCGCGCGTGCGAGGTTGCCGAGCGGGTCGGCCCCGGGCCGCATGACGGCGATGCGCCAGCCCGAGCCGGCCCCGGCCATCAGGCCGCCGTAGAGCGCGGGCAGGAGACCCGCGCGGATGAGCGAAGACTTGCCGCTGCCCGAGGTGCCGACGACGGCGAGGAAGCGCGCGCGGGAGAGTCGTGCGAGCAGTTCGTCCGACTGCCCCTCGCGGCCGAAGAAGAGGTTACTCTCCTCCTGCCTGAAGGGGCGCAGTCCGGGGAAGGGGTGTTCGACTTTGGCGAAGGTGATCACCGCGCCCTCCTTTCGCCCGCCTCGACCGCCGCGAGGAAGCGCACGAGCGCGCCGGGCGTGAAC
>DATMVI010000472.1:0-2276 GCA_035563275.1 Pyrinomonadaceae bacterium | reverse complement strand
GACGCCCGAGGCGGCCGCGAGCCCGTCGGCGACGCCCGCGGGCGAGGCCACGCCGGAACCGGGCGACCACGCGGAGCAGGACTTCCGGGGCACGGTCGCGTCGGTCGAGAAGGAGGGCGGCGGCGAGCCGGCCCTTTTGCGCGCGGTGCGGACGGCGAGCCACGAGAAGTTCGACCGCGTGGTCTTCGAGTTCGCGGGCGCGCGCCCGCCCGGCTACCGCGTCGAGTACGTTGACCGCCCCGTCCGGCAGTGCGGCTCCGGCGAGGCCGTCCCCGTCGCCGGCGACGCGTGGCTCCGCGTCCGCCTCACCCCCTCGAACGCGCACACGGAGGCCGGCGAGGCGACCGTCAAAGACCGCGCCCGCCGACTCGCCTACCCGAACCTGAAAGAGCTGAAGATACTCTGCGACTTCGAGGCCGAGGTCGAGTGGGTGCTCGGCCTCGCCTCCCCCAACCGCTACCGCGTCCTCGAACTCACCAACCCCGCGCGCCTCGTCGTGGACGTGAGGAAGTGAGAAGGCCGCGGGTCGTGAGTCGTTAATCGAATAGACGAGCCGGGGGCCGCCGCGACCTGAGTCAACCCAAGTCGCGGCGGCCCCCGGCTTTTTAACGGCTCACGATTTACGACTGACGACTCACGGCTTTTTCAGCCTCCTCAGTTTGTCCTGCGCGCTGTTGCGGATGGGGGCGGCCGCCTGCTCGTCGAGGTTGGCTTTGGCGAGCACTTCGAGGGCCTTCTCGGCGAACTGGATGGCGAGCGCGTTCTGGCCGTCGGCGGCGTAGGCGTCAGCGAGGCTGTCGTAGGTGTTGGGCGACTGCGGGTAGGAGGCGACGTTGAGCTTGAGGATTTCGATGGCCTCCCTGACCTTCTGCTCCTGCATCAACTGGTAGCCGAGGCCGTTGATGAACTGCTCCTGCACGACGGCGGCCGCGGGGTCGTTCTTCTTCGCCTCCTCGTAAGCCTGCACGGCCCGCCGGACGCCCTCGCTCGTGATCATCGAGTAGAACTTCGCGGGCGAGGGCGCGCGGTCGGCCGCCAGCTTCACCTCGCCGCCCGGCGAGAAGTGGAACCTGATGAAGTCGAGCGTCTGCCGGACGATCTCGCGCGAGCGCTCCGTGTCGTCGCGCACGTCGAAGGCGTGCTGGCCGTCGGCGTAGTTGACGAGGGTGACCTGCGCCTCGGCGTCGAGGGCGCGGCGGACGTAGGCGTCGAGCGTGTTGTTCAGTTGCAGGTTGTCGTAGCCGGCGCGCGCGACGAACAGCGGCACGTCGGCGCGCACGGCCGGCAGCGCCATGAAGCCGTAGTAGAAGACGGCGCTGCGGATGTAGGTGCGCGACGGCTGTAGGACGGCCGACAGCCCGGCCCGCACGTTGGCCGAGCAGGCCCAGATGCTCACGCGGTTCTCGTCCACCTTGAGCGCGGCGGCATTCTTGCGGACGTAGTCGAGGAGGTCGTCGGTGTCGGCGTCGGCCTCCTGCCCGCGGCTCTCGTAGGTGACGGCCGCCATGCCCGACGAGGCGACGAGGCGCGGCCAAGAGGTGTACTGCCCCCACTCCTTCAGCTTCGGCACGGGCGAGCCGGCCGGCGGGTCGCCGACGCCGTTGACGAAGACGACGACGGGCAGACGCGCCCCTTCGGCCGTGCCCGGCGGCAGGTAAAGGTCGAGCTTGAGCGTGGCGTCGCCCTCGGTCTTGTAGGCCACGTCGCGCCGCACCTCGGCCTTCTCCATGCCCGGCAGCGTGAGCACGACGGGCCGCGCGAGCTGGTTCTGCTGCGCCGCGGCCGGCGGGGCGAAGAGGGCGAGCAGGCAGGCGACGAGCGCGGTCAGGGGGAGCGACTTGGTGTAAGTTTGCATCGCCGGTTTTCTCCTTCGGAGAACGAGTTTCGAGTTTAAAGTTTCGGGTTTCGGGTTGAAGACAACCCGCGGCTAGACCCGACAGGCGGAACCGCGAACCCGGAACCCGCGACTCGAAACTTTTCTTTATCCCGTGAACTTGTAGCCGACGCGGTGGACGGTGATGATGTGGCGCGGGTCGCCGGGCGTCTCCTCGATCTTCTGGCGCAGCTTGGCGATGTGCATGTCCACGGTGCGCGTCAGCGGCAGGCCCTCGTAGCCCCAGACGTGGTCGAGCAGCTGGTCGCGCGTGACGACCTCGCCGCGGTGCTCGACGAAATACTTGAGCATCTTGAACTCGCGCGGGCTGAGTTCGACGGGCTTGCCGGCGCGCGTCGCCTCGAAGGTCTTGAAGTTGATCTCCACGTCGCCGAAGTGGACG
>DATMVI010000471.1:0-3318 GCA_035563275.1 Pyrinomonadaceae bacterium | reverse complement strand
AGACCGGGTCGGCGTAGTTGGCGGCCGCGGGGAGCCGCAGGTCGGGCACGCCTTCGAGCTGCTCGGTGTAGCGGCGTGCGAGGCGGGCGCGCCGCTCGTTCCACTCGTCGAGGCGCGGGAGCTTGGCGCGCAGGTAGGCGGCCTGGAACTCGTCGAGCCGCGAGTTGACGCCCTTCACGTCGTGGCGGTACTTGACCGGCGAGCCGTAGTTGCGCAGGCGGCGCAGCTCGGCGTCGAGCCGGTCGTCGTCGGTCACGACGGCGCCGGCGTCGCCCAGCGCGCCGAGGTTCTTGCCGGGGTAGAAGCTGAAGCCCGCGGCGTCGGCCAGAGAGCCCGCGCGCCGTCCGCGGTAGCGCGCGCCCTGCGCCTGCGCCGCGTCCTCGACGACGCGCAGGCCGCGGCGCGCGGCCACCTCGCCGATGGCGTCCATCTCGGCGGGACGGCCGTAGAGGTGGACGGGCATGACGGCGCGCGTGCGCGGGGTGACGGCCTCCTCGACGCGCTCGGGGTCGAGGTTGAAGGTGCGCGGGTCGGGCTCGACGGCGACGGGCGTCGCGCCCGCGTAGGAGACGGCGAGCCACGTGGCGACGAAGGTGTTCGACGGCACGATGACCTCGTCGCCCTCGCCGATGCCCATCGCGCGCAGGACGAGGTGGAGCGCGTCGAGGCCGTTGGCGACGCCGACGCAGTGGCGCGCGCCGCAGAGTTCGGCGAACTCGCGCTCGAAGGCCTCGACCTCCTCGCCGAGGATGAACCAGCCCGACTCCATGACGCGGCGCGCGGCCTCGTCCATCTCCGCCCGCAGCTCGCGGTAGGGCGCCTTCAGGTCGAGGAAAGGGACTCTCAACGCGCCTCCCCACGGGCCGCCGCGAGGAAGTCTTCGTAGCGGCGGAAGTAGTCGGCCTCGTCGTAGAAGTCCGAGGCCAGCACCATGCAGACCGAGCCGGAGGAGAAGTTGTCGATCTCGCGCCAGATCATCGGGCCGATGACGAGCCCGTAGTAGGAGCGGTTGAGGTGGTGCTTGACCTGCTCGCGGCCGTCGTCGAGCGTCACGTCGAAGCTGCCGGACATGGCGATCATCAACTGCTGGAGCCGGCGGTGGCCGTGGCCGGCGCGGCTCGCGCCGCCCGGCACGTCGTAGAGGTAGTAGACGCGCTTGATCTCGAACGGGACGTTGCGGCCCGCCTCGATGAAGGTCAGGTTGCCGCGCGGGTCGGCGACGCGCGGCAACTCGATGATGCGGCAGTCGGCCAGTCTCATAAGATTAAGAATTAAGAATTAAGAATTAAGAATTAAGAATTGGAGTGGTCGGGAACCCCGAAGGGCGCTTCGACACCACACCATTCTTAATTTTTAATTCTTAATTGATTTCCATCTCGTAGAAGTCGTAGACCACGGCGCGCGCGCCGAAGCCCTGCTTGTTCTCGGCCAGCCCCGCGTTGAGGCGGCGGCCGGCGTCCTCGGTCGAGATGCCGAAGTCGAAATAGCGCTTGCCGGCGTACTCGACGTTGATCAAATGTTCGAGGACGAGGTCGAGCGCGCCGAGGCGCTTGCCCTCCTCGCCGGCCGCGATGTACTGCGCGTGCGCGACGCACTCGCTCTCGTAGACGACGACGCCGGCCAGCGTCTCGCCGCCGCGGCGGGCGACGTGGAGCTTGATGTTGTCGGGGAAGCGGCCCGCCAGCATCGAGAGTTCGGCCGCCGTGTGGACGGGCCGCGTGTCGTACTTCTCGCCGAGCACCTGCTCCTCGATCCGCATGAAGGTCTCGAAGTCGTCGCCGCGCCCGACCTCCAGCCCCTCGCGCCGCGCGCGCTTGGCCTCGTAGCGGCGGCCCTTGCTGAAGGGCAGGCGCGCGCGGGCGTCGACGGCCGACGACACGTCGCGGCGCGTGAGCCGCGCGCCGTGGCGGAAGAGCGCGTAGAGGTCTTCCTCGGCCGGCACGCGGTGGTAGATGTGCGGCACGGCCTTGTAGACGAGGCGGCGGACGCCCTCCGAGCGCAGGCGCTCGGCCATCGCGTCGAAGACTTCGAGCATCAGCCCGACCTTCATCCCCGAGTCCGCGATGATACCACCGAAGGTGAGGCCGGCGTGGCTCACGAGCGCGTCCTCGCGGCGCGTCGCGGGCAGGAGCGCGACGACGCGGCCGCCCTCGCCCCGGAAGACCAGAGAGGCGTCGGGGAAGCGGTCGGCGTGGTAATCCATGTAGTCGCGGCGGAACAGGAAGACGCCGTTCTTCGCGCCCCCCACGAACCCGTCCCACTCGCCCTTGCCCCCCGCCTCGTACGGGGCCGCTTCGATGACCATAAGATTCAAAGGGAGTTCCGAGGGCCGGGGGCAGAATCGAGAAGCAACTTCTCTTTAACTCAGCGCTCAGCCCTTGTCTCCGGTACGGCGTAGCAGATCACGTCCATGCCGTCCTCGCCCTGCGTGCGGAGGGAGAGGCGGTAGCCGGGGTCGAGCGACCGCAGGTAGAGCGGCAGTCGCCAGAGGTCGTCGGGCCGGTGGTAGACGCTGACGGCGAGCGCGGGGCGGGCGCGGGCGATCAACCCCTCCGTGCCCCTTAAAGCCTCCCACTCCGCGCCCTCCACGTCGTATTTGACGTAGACCGCGCCGCCCTCTTCCACCACCTCGCTCACGGGCAGCGCCTCGACGCGGGCCGCGCCCCCCCGGCTCAGGGCCGCGCTCATGTCGCCGGTCGCGTCGAAGCTGAGAGTCTCGCGGCGCGCGCCGGCCGCGGCCCGGAACAGCCGGATGCGCCGGGCCGTCTCGGCGTCGAGGCCGGCGACGTACTCCGAGAGCCGCCGGAAGTTCTCGGCGTCCGGCTCGAAGGCGTAGGCGGCGCGGAAGCGGCCGCGCTGGCGCGCGAGGAAGCGGCGCAGGGTGTCGCCGTCGAACGCGCCGCAATCGACGAAGACGGCGCCGGGGCCGAGTTCCGGCAGCAGGCCGTCGGGGAAGTATTCGTCGCGCGAGTTCGCGGGCAGCGCCGCGTAGTCGAGCGTCAGGCGGAAGCGCAGGTGCGCGACGAACTGGCGGCGCGACTCCTCGCCCGCGAAGGCGCGGAAGCCCTCGCGTATCTCGTCGGCCTTCCGCAAGACTTCGCGCGGCGGCTCGAACTGGTAGTAAGGCAGAAACGCCTCCGGGTACTTCCACGCGAGGCTCAGGAACGAGACGGCGCGCGCGCCCGTCTCGGCTTCGAGCCTCGCCCGCGCGTCGAGGAAGCGGAGCGCCGGGTTGAGGATGGTGACGGCGAAGACCAGCCCCGGCCCGAACCTCCCGGCCGCCTCGCGCGGCCGCATCACGGGCACGCCGTCAACCGT
>DATMVI010000470.1:0-3486 GCA_035563275.1 Pyrinomonadaceae bacterium | reverse complement strand
CGTGCGAGCCGTCGGCCTCTGCGGTTGCGGCGCGGGCGCCGGCGTGTCGGCGCGTGAAGCCTTCCGCCCGCCCCCCGCGTCGTCTCCGACGGCCGGCTTGGTCGTCGGCTTCGGCGGGGCGGGTTCGGCGTCGCTCCGCCGGCCCCCCTCCAACTCCGCGTCCGTCACGACGCCGAGGGCGAGCGCCCACGACTCGACGGCCCAGCGCGCCGCGTCCGGGGTCAGCGCGAGATGATCCTCAAGGCGCCGCGCCAAACGCGCCAGCAGCAGGTCGCGCGGCATCGAGCGGCGCGCCGCCAGCAGGTCGAGCGGGACGCGCTCGCGCTGCGCCGCCACGAGCAGGTTGATCTCTCGCCGGTGGCCGCCGCAGAGGTCGCGCAGAAGCGCCTCGCAGCGACGCGCGTCGCCGCACAGATCGGGGCCGTGCCGCGCGATCAGTGCGCGGAGCGTCTGACGCGGCACGTCACTCATATATAATGGCCCGGCCCGGAAGTCTCACTGCCCTTGCCGCGGATTATTTATGGTAATAATCACAGACGTGTGACGGCAGGAGACGGCCGGCCCGACCTTTCGCGCCGCGGCGACGACGCCCGACGGCTAACGTCTTGCGGCTTCCACGGAGGATGAACGAGATGAACTGCACGAACTGCGGCAACGCTTTGAGGTCGGAGCTGAAGTTCTGCCCGCAGTGCGGCACGCCCGCCCCGCAGCCCGCGCCCTACACGCCGCCGGCCGAGCCTTTGCGCACCTCTTGGGAGCCGCAGATGCACGGGCGCGGGGCGTCCCCGTTCCCGCCCGCGGCCGCGCCGCCGCGGCGCAAGTCGCGCGCGGGTAAAATCCTGCTCGTCGTCTTCGGCGTCTTCCTCCTGCTCGCGGGCGGGGCCGCCGTCGCCGTCTACTACGGCGTGCGCTACTACTCAAGCTCCGTGAAGTCCTCGGAGCCGTACCGCGTCGCCGAGAAGGAGCTGCGCGAGAACCCGCTCGCCGCCGGGGCGCTCGGCGACATCAGGAGCACGGGCTTCCCCATCGGCAGCTCCGGCACGGAGGCCGACGGCTCCGGCCACGCCGTCTACGCCATGTCGGTCGAGGGCACGAAGGACTCGGGGCAGTACGTCGCCGTGCTCACGGGCGCGGCGGGCGAGTGGAAAGTCAAGAGCGCCATTCTCAGGAAATCGGACGGCGAGGTCGTTACGCTCGTCGGCGACTCGGACGGCGAAGCGTCGAAGATCGCCGGCGAGTCGGGGCCGCCGCCTCCGCCCGCGCCGCCCGGCCCCGGCGGGGGCGGGCGGGTCAACGTGCCGGGCGCGATCAAAGGCGGCGCGCTCGACGACGAGGCGACGAGCAAGCCCGACCCGACCTACCCGCGCGTCGCGCAGGCCGCGCGGGCCGGCGGCGAGGTCGTCGTCGAGGTCACGGTGGACGAGGGAGGGAAGGTCATCATGGCGAGCGCCGTGAGCGGCCACCCGCTGCTGCGCGCGGCCGCCGTCGCCGCCGCCCGGCAGGCCGAGTTCGAGCCGACCGTCTCCGGCGGCAAGCCCGTCAAAGTCGTCGGCACGCTCACCTACGAGTTCGCGCCGCAGTAAGCCCGCGGGGGCGGAGCGCGGCGGCGCGGCGTGTTCACCCGGTCCGATGTCGTATCTGGTTGACGGCAACAACGTGATGGGGCAGCGCGTCGGCTGGCACAGGGACAAGCCGGGGGCGCGGCGGCGGCTGCTCGGGGAGTTGGCGCGGTTCGCGCGCGCGGCGGGCGTGAGCGTGGAGGTCGTCTTCGACGGCGCGCCGGACGATTCCTTCCCCGACGGCGCGTCCTTCATGGGCGTGCGCGTCTTCTACGCGGCGCGCGGGTCGGACGCCGACGCGCGCATCAAGGAGCTGGTCGAAGCCTCGCGCGAGCGGCGGACGCTGAAGGTCGTCACCTCCGACCGCGCCCTCGCCGACTACGTGCGCCGCTGCGGGGCCGAAGTCATCCGCTCCGGCGTCTTCCGCGGGCGGCTCGACGACGTGGCCTCGGCCCCGCCCGGCCCCGAACCCGCGCGGCCCGAAGCCGTCAAAGAATCGGAACTCGGCGACTGGATGCACTACTTCGGCGTCGCGCCCGAGGACGATGAGTGAAAGAGAGGTGAGGTGCCGGATGTTGGCTCAAGGCTCCCGCCTCTCGCCGGCGTCCGACGCGCGACGGCCCTTCAGTCGCCCTTCCCCATCAGCTCCACGTCGAAGAAGAGCTTCTGGCCGGCGAGCGGGTGGTTGCCGTCCACGGTGACGTGCGTGTCGGTGACTTCGGTGACGACGACTTCGAGCTGGTTGCCGTCGGCGAGCGGGAGGATGAGGTTCATACCGACCTGCGGCTCGGCGGGGAACTGCGCGCGCTCGCGCTCGATGCGGGCGACGAGGCCGTCGCGGTGCGGGCCGTAGGCGTCGTCCGGCTCGATCTCGACGGAGCGCGTCTCGCCGACCTCCAACCCGCGCACCGCCTCGTCGAAGCCGGGGATGACCTCGCCCGCCCCGACCGTGAATTCGAGCGGCTCGCCGTCGCGCGACGAGTCGAAGACCTCGCCGCCGGCCAAACGGCCCGTGTAGTGTACGCGCACGCGGTCGCCGTCCTTCGCTGCCTCCGCCATAAGCTTCCCCCTCTGCCTGTCGGTTTCCGCCGAGCATCGCACACCGCCCGCGGAAAAGCCAGCCGGTAAAAGCCGCGAATCGTGAATCGTAAATCGTGAATCGAAGTTGAGTATTAAGCCGCGCGGACGGTAAGCTGCCGGTCGGGAGACGCGCTGCCGCTTCCGCGATTGACGATTCACGATTCGCGGCTTTTAACGATTCACGGCTCACGACCCTTATGTCCCTCCTCTTCGCGTTGACGCTCTTCGTGAGCGCCGCCCTGCTGTTCTGGGTGCAGCCCCTCGTGGGGAAGATGCTGCTGCCGCTTCTGGGCGGGACGCCGGCGGTGTGGAACACGTGCCTGCTCTTTTTTCAGGCCGCGCTGTTGGCGGGCTACGCCTACGCGCTGGCCGTCACCCGCTGGCTCGGGACGCGGGCGCAGGTCTCGCTCCACCTCGCGCTGCTGGCCGCCGCGGCGCTCGCGGGCTGCGGGGCCTCGCGCGAGGAGATCAACCGCGGCGGCCGGATCGCCGGCACCACGCTCAACGTCTACTCGCTGCTGCCCGAGCCGGGCAAGGGTGCGGGGCGCGACATCGTCGACGCCGAGAAGCTCGCCCTCTACGAGGTGCGCGGGACGGCCGGCGAGTACGCGGTCAACTTCCTCTCGATCGACGAGGGGGCGCCCGGCGGGCGCGACGGCGCGCGCGAGTCTGCGGTCGCGTTGCGCGACGCGGTCGCCGACCCCCAGGTGGTCGCGGTGATCGGGCCCGCGGGCTCGGACACCGGCCGCGCCGCGGTGCCGTTGCTCAACGCCGCCGGGATCCTCGAGGTCCTGCCGGGCGCGGGCTACCCCGGCTACACGGATCCCCTGCACCCGGGAGAGCCCGA
>DATMVI010000469.1:0-2379 GCA_035563275.1 Pyrinomonadaceae bacterium | reverse complement strand
GTGGCCGACGTGGGCTACGCGCTGGCCGAGCAGGGGCGCGAGCGCGAGGCCATCGCCGTCTTCGAGGGCTTGGCGGCGCTGGCCCCGGCCACGGCCTACTTCCGCTCCGCGCTCGGCGCGCTCTGGCTGCGCGTGGGCGAGCCCGCTCTGGCCGTCGAGCACTTGGACGCGGCGCTCGCCGCCGACCCGCAAGACCTGACGGCGCTCGTCAACCGCGGCGAGGCGCGTCTGCGTCTAGGCGAGTTCGACGCGGCGCGGGCCGATTTGCAGGCGGTGGCGCGCGCCGTCGCCCCGCCCGAGACGACCTCCGCGATGTGCGTCACGCGCGCCCGCGCCCTGCTGCGCGCCCTCGACGCGCCGACCCGGCCCGGCCCCGCGGCCTGAAAAAAAACCCGCCGCGAAATTTTTTCCACACCGCGAGGAAACATTTTCCGCCGAACGCCGATAACCTTGCCGAGAGGGGATTACCAGCTTTCGGTCTGAGGGGCGATTGGTGTTTGTTCTTGGCACTGACAAAGCGGGGGTGAGTCATGGCTGATCCGGTGTCGGGCGTGGCGGCCAGCGTCTGGTCGCAAACGGCCACGCAGCAGAAGTTACAGCAGCAGCAGGGCGGCGGCCGTTCCTTCGAGAACGTGCTGCAACAGCAGGCGGGGCAGGGGGAGGGGGCGGCCCCGGCCACGGGCCAGACGCCGCCCGTCTCGGGCGCGCGGCTCGAACAGTTGCGGGTGGATTTGATGCAGCGCATCGACCGCCTGCCCGAGGGCGCGTCGAACGTCAACGCGCTCCTGCCCGAGTTGATCGACACGCGGACGCGGCTCGGGATGCTGCGCGACGTGATGAGCAAGACGCGCGGCACTCCGGTCGGCACAGACCTGCACGGCCGCTTCGGCCAGATCGAGAACGAGTGGTATCAGGTCGAGTCCATCATGCGCTCGAACCGCGAGCTTTCGACGGCCGAGCTGCTCGGCCTTCAGGCGCGGCTCTATCAGGTGACGCAGCACGTCGAGGTCTTGAGCAAGGTGGTCGATCAGGTGACGGGCGGGATCAAGACGATCCTCAACACGAACGTCTGAGAGTTTCCGGCGGGGAGGGGTGACGGAGATGGCCGGGGCGGAGCGAGTCGGCAACAGCGCGCTGGCGCAGGTTCCGGGCGTAAGGCGTCAGGACGAACTGGCGCCCGCGCGCCGCCCGAACCGCGCCGACGCATTCGGCGAGCGCGTCGGCCGCGCGCGCGAGACGGGTTCGGCCGAGCGGGCCGGCGCGGCCGAGCACCTGACGGCCGAGCGCTGGCTGCGCGAGCGGACGCTCGAAGAGCTGAAGACGCTGGTCGAAGCCATCCAGTCGGGCGTCACCGATGCGTGGCAACTGACCGACCTCATCTTCTACGCGCGCCACCCCGACCTGAAGGGCCAGCCGCTCACCGATCAGGCGCTCTTGGACGAGTGGAACCAGATCAGCGCGCTCCTCGTCCACCCGGCCATCAACGAGGTCGGCGACTTCCTCGGCGCGAACCTGCTCGGCGGCGAGGTGCGCGGCCCGGCGGCGCTCGGCACGGCCTTCGAGCGCGCCTTCGAGCGCGCGCCCAGACTTCCGGGCGGCGGCGTCCACCGCTTCGACGAGGTGATCGCGCGCGCCGTCGAGTGGTGCCCCGGCCTCTCGCCGGCCATCCTCAAGGGCCTGCTCGCGCAGGAGTCGAACTTCAACCCGACCGTCATCAACCGCTACGGCTACGCCGGCATCGCGCAGTTCGGCCGCGCCGAGGCGCGCGAGGTCGGCATGCACGTCGGCGTCGCGGGCAGCTCGACGGACGAGCGGCTGAATCCTTACAAGGCGATCCCCGGCGCGGCCCGCCTCCTCCGCATCAAGGCGCAGCGGCTCGGCGAGATGGCGTTTGCGCGCTACGGCCAGCCGGACGGCGTCGAGTTCTGGAAGTTCGTCCTCGCGGCCTACAACGGCGGCGAGGCGACCGTCGCGCTGGCGATGGGGCACGCTTACCGCGCGGGCCTCGCGCAGGCGCGCGGGCGCGGCCTCGTCGGCCCCGAGGCGGTCTCCTTCGCGCGCCGCTACGCCTCGCAATGGGAGAACCTGAAGGCGGGCGGCACGGGCTCGCCGCTGGGGCTCGCGGCGGCGCGCTACTTCCCCTCGCTCGCGGCCTCGAAGTACCACGAGATCGGCAACTACCCGACCGCCATCGTGGCCCGCGCCCTCGACGCGCGGCCCGCGCGGTAAGTCTTACGAGTCGCGCGCGCGGCCGGCGCGCCGCGGGGGCTTCGCTGATGGGCGGATCAAACATCGACGGCGTCGGCCGCGGCGGCGGCAAGGACTTTCAGGGCGGCGGGGCCGTCGGCGGCTTCGACGCGCCGGCCGGCGACGGGCCGA
>DATMVI010000468.1:0-10650 GCA_035563275.1 Pyrinomonadaceae bacterium | reverse complement strand
AGCTTCTCGACTTCGGGGAACAGCTCCGGGTCACGCTGCCCGCGGTTAAAGAGCGTCACCTCGTAACCGCGCGCCAGCGCCGCCTCCGTCAGGTGACGCCCGAGAAACAAAGTCCCGCCGAGAATGAGAAGTCTCACGAGTGGCCTCCGTTTAGAGCGTCCGCGTCACCTTCGCCAGCGAGCGCGGGGCGTCGGGGTCGAGCCCTTTGGCGTCGGCGAGGAGGGCGGCGAAGAGCTGCGCGGGGATGATGTAAGGGATGACGGCGAGCCTCTCGGTGATCTCGGCCGGGAGGCGGAGCGCGTGGCGGCAGCAGCCGGCCGTCGCCTCGTCCGAGGTGAAGACGAGCGTGTCGGCGCGCAACTCTTTGAGGCGCGCGAGCAGTTCGCGCACGCCGCCTATCGTGACGCCCGGCGGGGCGAAGGCGAAGATCGGGAAGTGGCGCTCGACGACGGCCAGCGGGCCGTGCAGAAAGTCGGCCGACGAGAAGCGCTCGGCCACGACGTAGCAGGTCTCCATCAGCTTCAACGCCATCTCGAAGGCGTTGGCGTAGATGAGGCCGCGCCCGACGACGACGCAGTTCTCCATGAAGACGTAGCGCTCGACGAGGCGCTCGACCGCCGGCCGCAACTCCAGCGCGCGCGCCGCGAACTCGGGGATGGCCTCGTACCCCAGCGGCGCGCCGCCGTCCGACAGCGCCTCGGCCAGCATGTAGAAGTGGAGGAGCTGGCCGGTGTAAGTCTTCGTCGCCGCCACCGACCGCTCGCGGCCGCCGCGCATCAGGAGCGTCTCGTCCACGAGCCTCGTCATCGAAGACTCCGGCTCGTTCGTGATGCCGACGGTGTGCGCGCCGCACGCGCGCGCGTTGTCGAGCACGCGGTTGATGTCCTCGCCCTCGCCCGACTGCGAGACGCCGACGACGAGCGCGCCGTCGAGCCGCAGGCGCGCGCCGTAGAGCGTGTGGACGGAGGGCGCGGCCAGCGCGACGGGGATGCCGGTCGTGATCTCCAGAAGGTAGCGGCCGAAGAGCGCGGCGTTGTCGGACGAGCCGCGCGCCACGAGCACGACGAGGCGGACGCCGCGCCCGCGCAGGTGGCGGCCCAGCTTCTCGACCTTCGCGCGTTCCTCGCGGATCGTCCGCGCCAGCGCCTCCGGCTGCTGCGCGATCTCATCAAGCATCAGTGACACGGGTCTTCGCCTCGGTGTGGGTGTTGACCGGCGTGCGCGTTGACACCCGCCAGCCGCCGTGCTAATTCTCGGCGCAAGTCTTTCGGTCGCATTATACAAAAGCAGCAGACAGTAGCCAGCGGCCGGTGGCGCCCCGCGGCGCGGCGCCGGCGTTAACACTCGGGCGTTCCGGTGGCGACCGTTTTTCTGCCGGCCGCTAGCTACCGTCCACTTGTTTTCTGATGGGCAACTTCGTGACTCTGGGTGACGTGGCGCGCGCGACGGGCGGCGAGTTGACGGGCGACGCCTCCGCGCAGGTCGCCGACGTGACGCACGATTCGCGGCAGGCGCGCGGGGGGTGGCTGTTCGTCGCCGTCCGCGGCGAGAAGTTGGACGCGCACCGCTTCGTCCCCGACGCGATGCGGGCCGGCGCGGCCGGCGTCGTCTCCGAGCTCGAAAGGCCGGAAGGCTTCGCGGGCGGGTGGATTCGAGTCGCGGACGCGCGGGCCGCGCTCGCGCGGGCGGCGGCCGAAGTCCACCGCCACCCTTCGCGTGAGTTGAGCCTCGTCGGCATCACGGGCACGAACGGCAAGACGACGACCGCCTACCTCGTGGCCGCGCTGGCCGAGGCCGCGGGCGAGCGCACGGCGCTCGTCAGCACGGTCGAGTACCGCGTCGCCGGCCGCAGCTTCCCGGCGCTCCACACGACGCCCGAGGCCAGCGACGTGCAGAGGCTGCTGCGGCAGGCCGCGGACGCGGGCTGCCGCGTCGCCGTGATGGAGTCCTCCTCGCAGGCGCTCGACCTGCGCCGCTGCGACGCGCTCGGCTACGCCGCGGCCGCCTTCACCAACCTCACGCGCGACCACCTCGACTACCACGGCACGATGGAGGATTACTTCGACGCCAAGCGCCGCCTCTTCGACGGACGCCTCGGCGAGCGGCCGCGCGTGTCGGTCGTCAACGCCGACGACGAGTACGGCGCGCGGCTCGCCGCGGAGCTCGAGGCCGAAGGCGCGCGCGTCATCCGCTTCGGGCTGGAGCGCGAGGCCGACGTGGCGGCGCGCGGCGTCGAGTTCTCGATGGCGGGCGCGCGCTTCCGCCTCTCGACGCCGGCCGGCGAGCGCGAGGTGGAGTCGCCGCTCGTCGGCCGGCCGCACGTCTCGAACATGCTCTGCGCCGCCGCCAGCGGCCACGCGCTCGGCTTCGACCTCGAAGCGACGGCGCGGGCGCTCAAAGTTTGCGGGGGCGCGCCCGGCCGCTTCGAGCGCGTGGGCGGCGCGTCGGACTTCGCCGTGGTCGTCGATTACGCGCACACGGACGACGCGCTCCGCAACGTCCTGCGGACGGCGCGCGAGGTGGCCGCGGGCCGGGTCATCACGGTCTTCGGCTGCGGCGGCGACCGCGACCGCACGAAGCGCGCGCCGATGGGCGAGGCCGCGGCGGCGCTGAGCGACGTGGTCATCGCCACCTCGGACAACCCGCGCACCGAAGACCCGGAGCGGATTCTGGCGGAGATCGAGGTCGGCCTGCGCGCGGCCGGCAAGCCTTACGAGAAGATCGTCGACCGCCGCGCCGCCATCCGGCGCGCCGTCGCCGAGGCCCGCCCCGGCGACCTCGTCCTCATCGCCGGCAAGGGCCACGAAGACTACCAGATCATCGGCACGGAGAAGATTCACTTCGACGACCGCGAGGTCGCCCGCGAAGCGCTCAAGCACAGATAGTTTCGAGTTTCGAGTTTCGAGTTGAAAACCGTCTTTGTCTTTAACTCGAAACTCGAAACTTATAAAAAGGAGTCTCACCGTGAGGGTCATTATCACCGGGGCCTCGGGCCTCATCGGGAGCGCGCTGGTGCGCTCGCTCGTCGCCGACGGTCACGAGGTGACGCGGGTCGGGCGCGGCGGCGCGAAGGGCTCGGCCCCGCCCGGCGTGTCGGACGTGCGTTGGAATCCGGAGCAGGGGAGTCTGCCGGCCGAGGCGCTCGAAGGCCACGACGCGGCGGTGCATCTGGCGGGCGAGCCGGTCGGCGAGGGGCGCTGGACGGAAGAGAAGAAGCGGCGCATCCGCGAGAGCCGCGCGAAGGGGACGCGCCTCCTCAGCGAAACCCTCGCCGGCCTGAAGCGGAAGCCGCGCTCGCTCGTCTCGGCCTCGGCCACGGGCTTTTACGGCGACCGCGGCGACGAAGTCTTGACCGAGGCGAGCGCGCCCGGCACGGACTTCCTCAGCAAGGTCTGCCGCGAGTGGGAGGCGGCGGCGCGGCCGGCGGCCGAGGCCGGCATCCGCGTCGCGCACCCGCGCATCGGCGTCGTCCTCGACGCGGAGGGCGGCGCGCTGCCGAAAATGCTCACGCCCTTCCGGCTCGGCCTCGGCGGCAAGCTCGGCGACGGCCGCCAGTACATGAGCTGGATCACGCTCGCCGACGTGGTCAGGGTCGTCCGCCGCCTCGTAGACGACGACGACCTGAGCGGCCCCTTCAACGCCGTCGCGCCCCGGCCCGTCACGAACGCGGAGTTCACGCGGGCGCTCGGCCGCGTGCTCGGGCGGCCGACCGTCTTCTTCGTGCCGAAGTTCGCGGCGCGGCTGGCCTTCGGCGAGACGGCCGACGCGCTGCTGCTCTCCAGCCAGCGCGCCGAGCCGGCGCGGCTCAACCAGACCGACTTCCGCTTCGAAGACCCGGAGATCGAAGGCGCGCTGCGCCGCGTCCTGAAGGGGTGAGTGCCCCCGGCCTATTCGAGCTTGACGGGCAGGACGTGGACGGCCTTGATGATGAGTTCGACCTGATCGCCCTCTTTCAGCTCAAGCTCCTCGGCCGACTCGGTGGTGATGACCGAAGACATCTCGGCCGGGGCCGCGATGCTCAGCTTGACGAGCGACATGATGTCGCCCTTCTTCACGGACGTGACGGTTCCGACGATCTTATTCCTCGCTCCGGGTTTCATGGCTTAAACCTCCTGCGGTTCGATTCACCGAACGTTCGGCCCCGCGGCCGCGCCCTCGGCCGCCGGCGTTAACTTTCTTCCTCGGACGCGGGCTCCAAGTCTATCGTGCGCCGGTGGCGGAAGAAGAAGTAGTAGACGGGGAGGCCGAGGGCGATGAGGACGAGGCCGACGACGGCCTGCGTCGGCGTCGTCAAGAGCGTGTTGACGAGCAGGAACGCCGTGACGAGCAGGAAGAGGGCGGGCACGAAGGGGTAGCCCCACGCCTTGTAAGGTCGCTCGGCGAGCGGCTGGCGCCGGCGGAAGAGGAAGATCGAGGCCGTCACCAGCCCGTAGAAAATCCACGAGCCGAAGATGACGTAGTCGGTCAGCGTGTCGAACGACCCCGAGAGCGCGAGGATGCAGGCCCACACGCCCTGCACGACGAGCGCGCCGACGGGCACGCGCGTCTTCGGGCTGAGCCGCGAGAGGTTCTGGAAGAAGAGCCCGTCGCGCGCCATCGCGTAAGGCACGCGCGCGCCCGTCAGAATCGAGGTGTGCAGAGTCCCGACCGAGGAGGCCAACAGCCCCGCCGCCATCAACGTCACGGCCGCCGGCCCGAGGAACCTGACGGCCACCTCGCGCGCCACCGAAGACTTCGCCGGGACGCCCGCCACGGTCGTCGGGTCGAGCACGTAGAAGTACGCGAGGTTGATGAAGACGTAGAGCAGGATGATGACCATCGTGCCGCCGACGAGCGCGAGCGGGATGTTGCGCTGCGGGTTCTTGACCTCGCCGGCGACGAGCGTCAGGTTGTTCCAGCCGTCGTAGCCCCACAGCGCGCCGAGCATCGCCGCGCCGAAGCCGGCCACGCCGAGCCGCGCCGCCGCGTCCACGCCCTCGCACGCCCCGCCCGCGTTCGCCTGCGCGAAGTTGCCCCAGCTCCCGTCGGCCAGAAGGAACGCGCCGAGGCCGACGCCCAACACCAGAGCGATCTTCACGCACGTCAGCGCCGTCGCGATCCACCCGCTGACGACGACGGCCGCGCAGTTGACCACCGTCAGGATGATGATGGCCGAGAGCGCGACGGCCTGAAGCGTGCCGAAGGGGAGTTTGAAGCCGAAGAGGTCGGCGGTGAAGAAGGTCTGGCCGAGCGCGCCGCCCGAGAGGTCGTTGAGGAAGATGGCGAGGGCGACGGCCACCGACGCCTGCGAGCCGGTCTTGGCGATGAAAATCTGCATCCACCCGTAGAGGAAGCCGGCCCCTGACCCGTAAGCCTCGCGCACGAAGACGTACTCGCCGCCGGCCCTCGGCATCATCGCCGCCAGCTCCGCGTAGGTGAGCGCCCCGGCGAGGCTGAGCAGCCCGGCCACGACCCACACCGTCACGACCATGCCCGGCGTGCCGACGTTGCACGTCATCACCCGCGCCTTCAAAAAGACGCCCGTCCCGACGACGTTGCCGATGATGATCGAGATGGCGGCGATTAAAGTCAGGCCGCGCAGGAGGGTGATTCGGCTCGGGAGCGTGTTGGGCATAGGAAGAAGTAGACAGTAGTCAGTAGCCAGCAGAAAGAGAGTCTCTATCGAATCGTTCGAGTGTTAATGTCGGCGCCGTGCTGCGGAGCGCTAGTGACGGCTGGCTACCGTTTAAGCTCGCCTGCGCGGGCGGGGCCGCGCGGTGGCGCGTTCGGTCAAAGCTTTGGCCGCCTCCTCGCCGGTGACGACGGCCCCCTCCATGAAGCCCTGCCAGTCGGCGAGGTGCTCGCCGGCGAAGAGGACGTTGAGGTGCGGCTTTTGCAGTTCGAGGCGGGTGGTGAACCACTGGCCGGGCCGGTAGAGCGCGTAAGCGCCGCGCGTGTGCCGGTCGCGCTGCCACGCGTAGGACGAGACGCCGCGGGCGAGCCGGGGCGCCCGCTCGTTGAAGGGGACGAGGTCGCGCGTGATGATGTCGAGGCGGCGGCGATCATTCTGCGCGGCGAGCACGTCGGCCTTCTCGCCGACGGCGTAGCTGCACAGGATGCCGCGCTCGGACTTCTGGTCGCGGGTGCTGTGGAAGTAGTAATGCGAGGTCACGTCGCTGACGAGCGAGAAGTCTTCGGCCCCCCAGAAGCGCTCGTCGAAGAGGACGCAGTTCTTGATGATGCGCGCGTACTGGAGTTGTTCGGCGGCCTCGCGCTGGCGCGCGGGGAGCGGCGGGTCGAAGGCGATGTCGTTAAGCACGCGGGCCGGGACGGTGCAGACGCAGGCGTCGGCCGTGTGCGTCTCGCCGCCGGCCGTGACCCACACGCGGCCCCCGCGCTGCCTGACGCGCGTGACGGGCTTGCCGCGCCGGATGTTGCCCTCGCCGACGCTCGCGGCCAGAGCTTCGACGAGGCGCGAGTTGCCGCCCACCATCTTGAAGTCCATCTCGTTCTCGGGGCTGGACTCGAAATACTCGGCCGCGGCCGCGTAGGCCGAGACGTGGCGGATGGACTCGCCGAAGTCGGTGCTGTCCTGAAGGTCGCGCAGCAGGAGGTCGTCTTCGGTGAAGCCGATCTCTTCGAGCCAAGTCCACCAGTCGTAAGAGTCGAGCCGCGCGCGCGCCCGCTGCGTGTAGCCCTGAAACTCCCCGCGGAACTTCCCGAAGGCTTCCTCGGCGCGCGGCGAGAAAGACCACTCGCCGGGCCGCTTCACCACGCCGTCGCGCATCAGCCCGGCCCTGAAGCGGTGGTCTTTCAACTCGATCCTGAAGTCGCGGCAGAGCGCCTTCAGGCGCTCGTGGCTGGCCCCGACCCACTCGGCCCCGACCTCGCAGACCAACTCCGGGTTGTCGGCGAAGCGGTAGGAGAGGACGCGGCCGCCGGTGCGCTCGCGCGATTCGAGGACGGTGACCTGCCAGCCGGCGCGCGTGAGCGCGTGGGCGGCGGCGAGGCCGGCGAGGCCGGCCCCGATGACGACGCACGAGTAGCGCCGGCGCTGGACGGCGAAGGCGCTCCGGGGCAGGAGCGGCGCGCCGAGGGCGGCCGCGGCGGCCTCGCGCAGGAAGCGGCGGCGGGAGGGGGTTCGGTTCGTCATGTCCGGTTCGCTTCGGCCGGGTCAGAAGATGTCGCCGGCGAGCAGGTCTTCGTAGGTGTCGCGGCGGCGGACGAGGTCTGCGCGCCCGCCCTCACGCACCATCACGACCGCGGGCAGCGGCCGCCCGTTGTAGGGGAACATCTGCGCGACGGTGTACGCGCCCGTGTTCAAAAGCGCGAGCAGCTCGCCGGGGCGCACGCCCGCCGGGAGCCTGCGGTAGTCGGGCAGGCGGCCGCCGCGCTCGATGTCGAAGTAAACGTCGCCCGAGTCGCAGAGCGGGCCGGCGAGCTTGTAGTCCGTGTCGTGCGGCGCGTCGGCGCGCGCGGCCGAGACGAGGTGGTAGTACCACTTGTAGGTGGTCATCGAGAGCAGGAGGTTGAAGCCCGCGTCGGTGAGCAGCCACACGTCGCCGGTCTCGGGCCGCCGCTTGATGTTGCGGACGGTGGTGAGGAGGAGGCCGGCGTCGGCGATGACGCTGCGGCCGGGTTCGAGCAGGACGGTGACGGCGTCGAGCAGGTGCTCGGCCCCGGCCGCGCGCGCCGACTCGCGGGCCGCGCGCAGGGCCGCGGCGAGCACGTCCGCGGGGTCGAGTTCCGCGCCCAGCATCTCGCGCTCGGCCGCGGGCAGGTCGCCGGCCTGCGAGTCGTCGCGCAGGTAGTTGACGGGGATGCCGCCGCCGAGGTTGATGTGTTCGAGCGTGTGGCCCGTCTCGCGCTGGACGCGCAAAAGGTGCTCCCACATCGCGGCGAAGGCGGCGGCGAAAGGCTCCACGTCGGGCGTCTGCGAGCCGACGTGGATGTGTATGCCGGCGACGTGGACGTGCGCGGGGTCTTGCAGGGCGCGGCGGAAGGCGGCGGGCACCTCGGCCGAGGTGATGCCGAACTTCGAGGTCATCAGGGCCGTCTGCAGGCCGAGGTGCGAGCGCGTGCCGATCTCCGGGACGAGCCGGAGCGTGACGCGGGCGCGCTTGCCGAGCCGCCGCGCGCGTGCTTCAATCAATTCGATCTCGTAGAGCGAGTCGGCGTTGACGGAGTGGATGCCGGCCGTGATCGCCTCGTCGACCTCGGCCTCGGTCTTGCTCGTGCCGTTGAAGACGATCTGGTCTGGGCGGAAGCCGGCGCGCAGGGCCTTGAAGAGTTCGCCGCCGCTGTTGACCTCCACGTCGATGCCCGCGTCGCGGACGGCCTTGAGCACGGCCATGTTGGAGTTGGCCTTCGAGGCGTAGAAGAAGCGGACGGGGCGGCCGGCCCTCTCGGCGGCCCCCCGGAGGCGGGCGACGTTCGAGCGGATGCGTGGTTCGGAGAAGACGAAGAGCGGAGTGTCGTGCTCGCGCGCCAGCGCGGCCGCGTCGACCCCGCCGACGTGGAGCCGGCCCCCGCGCGCTTCGAGAAAGTCCCTGATCGTCCACGCCGGAGCGTGGTCTGCCGCCGTCGTTGAAGGCATGTAGCTTGCTCGGCCCCGTCGGAGAAGTTGCGCCGCGAAAGATGTCTGCGAAGATAGAACGGCGGCCCGCGAGCGTCAAGCGAAGGGGGGAAGGAGTAGACAAAGGAGTAGACAGTAGACAGTAGTCAGTAGCCAGTAGCGCTGCGCGCCGCGGGAGTTGATGCTGACACACGAACGATGCGATAGCGATTGTCTTTCTACTGGCTACTGACTACTGACTACTGTCTACTTCATCAATTATGTTGCGAGAGAACGCGCACCCGGAAATTGATTGGGCTCAGGTGAGGGAAGAGTTCCCCGTGACCGCGCGGATGAGTTATTTGAACAGCGCGGGGGCGGGGCCCGTGGCGGCGCGCACGCTGGCGGCGGCGCAGCAGTTCTATCAGGAGACTTTGGAGTCGGGCGACCGCGCGTGGGACGCGTGGGTGGCGCGGCGCGAGCGGGCGCGGGCCGCCGTGGCGCTCCTCATCAACGCCGAGCCCGACGAGATCGCGTTTACCACCAACACCTCTTCGGGCATGAACCTCATCGTGGACGCGCTCGAAGGCGCGGGCGAGGTCGCCTCGTGTGAGCTGGAGTTCCCGGTCTCGACCGTCCCGTGGATGCACCGCGGCGTGAAGGTCAATCTGGTGAAGGCGGCCGGCGGCGAGCTGCGGGCGGATGATTTGCTGCGCGAGGCGGGGCGCGCGGCCGTCATCTGCCTGAGCCACGTCCAATACTCGAACGGCTTCCGCGCGCGGCTCGAAGAGATCGGGGAGGGGAAGGGCGGGCGCGCCTTCGTCGTCAACGCGAGCCAGTCGGCGGGCGTGCTGCCCCTCGACGTGAAGCGGATGAAGATCGACGCGCTGTGCTCGACCGGGCACAAGTGGATGCTCGGCGGCTACGGCTCGGGCTTCGTCTACCTCTCGCGCGAACTGCTCGCGCGGAGCCGCCCGCGGGCCGTGAGCTGGATGAGCGTCGAAGACCCTTTCGCGATGCGCAACGACTCGTACCGGCTGCGCGAAGACGCCGCCGCGCGCGCCGAGACGGGCTGCCCGCACTTCGCCGGCATCTTCGCCCTCGGCGAGGCCGCGCGCCGCGCGCTCGAACTCGGCCTCGAACAGATCGAGCGGCGCGCACTCGCGATCAACCGGCACCTGACCGAGTCGCTCGGGGCGGCCGGCTGGGAGGTGCTCTCGCCGCTCGCGCGCGAGGAGACGCGCTCGGCCGAAACGCTCGTGCGGGCCGAAGACCCGCGCGGGACGGTCAAGCACCTCGCGCGCGCCGGCGTCGCCGTCACCATCAAGCCCGAGGGCTTCCGCGCCGCCACGCACTTCTTCAACGACGAGTCGGACGTGGAAAAACTCGTCGCCGCCCTCGGCGAGCTGCGCCCGCGGCCGTGACCTTCCCCCGCAAGGGTTTCGGCCGTTCGGCAGTCGGGGGCCTCGCTTGCGCATTGTCCACCGTGAGGAGCAAACGATGTCGGCGACACGACCACTGTTCATCCCCGTCATCCTCGGCACGCCGCGGCGCGGGCGCATGAGCGAGCACGCGGCGCGCTTCGTCTTCGGCGAGGTCGGCCGGCGCGCGGGCGTCGAGACCGAACTGATCGACGTGCGCGAGCTGAACCTGCCGACCGGCGACGCGGGCGAGGCCATCAAGGACGCGAACTTCTCGGCCGCCGTGGCGCGGGCCGACGCGCTCGTCCTCGTCGCGCCGGAGTACAACCACGGCTACCCGGGGCTGCTCAAGCACGCGCTCGACACGAACCTGAAGGAGTACGTCCACAAGGCCGTCGGCGTCTGCGGCGTCTCGGCCGGCCCCTTCGGCGGCACGCGCGTCGTCGAGAATCTTCTGCCCGTGATGCGCGAGCTGGGGCTGGTGACGATCTTCTGGGACGTTAACTTCTCGTCGGTGGGGAAGGTCTTCGACGAGTCGGGCCGACTGCTTGAGGCGGCCTACGTCCGCCGGCTCGACAAGTTCCTGAAGGAGCTGATCTGGATGGCGCGAGTCCTCCGCCACGGCCGCGAGAACGTCCCGCTCGAAGAGTAGGCGGGGGCGGCGCGAGTCGCCCGGAAAGAAGGAGGGCTTCATGT
>DATMVI010000467.1:0-2733 GCA_035563275.1 Pyrinomonadaceae bacterium | reverse complement strand
CGGGCGCTGGCGCGCGCGCGGCGCTGGGCCGGGGCGCGCGCGGCCGGGCTGGCGGCGTCGCTGCTGCTCTCGCTGATGGCTTTGAACATGCTGGCGGTCGTCTCGCGCAAGAGCATCACCATTGATGAGATCGTGATGATTCCGGCCGCATACTACCACCTCGCCGCCGGCAACTTCCAACTCGTCCACGACCACCCGCCGCTCTCGAAAATCCTCGCCGCCGTGCCGCTCCTCTTCATCCAGCCCGAGGAGGTCAAGGCCGACGAGCTGCCCGGCCCCGCCGACTCGCCCGAGTCCGAGTGGGCGCATCAGGAGCGCTTCTGGCACGACAACCGCGACTCGTTCGAGGCCATCTCCTTCTGGGCGCGCGTGCCGATGATCGCGCTCGCCGTCGCCCTCGGCGCGCTCGTCTTCGTCTTCGCGCGCGACCTCTTCGGCGGCCGCGCGGCCGCGCTCGCCGTGGCGCTCTACAGCCTTGAGCCGACCGTGCTCGCGCACGGCCGCGTGGTGCAGACGGACGTGCCGGCGGCCTTCGGCTACCTGCTGACGGCCTTCGCGCTCTACCGCTACGCGCCCGCGCCGACGTGGCGGCGGGCGCTCGCGGTCGGCGCGGCCGGCGGCCTCGCCATCCTCGCCAAGTTCTCGATGCTGCTCGTCGGCCCGGCCGTGCTGGTCTTCTTCCTCGTGATGCTGTGGCGCGCGCGCCGCGACAAAACGGAGGCCAAAAGACTCTTCGCGCACGCGGCGCTCATCGCCTTGGCCGCGCTCCTCGTCGTCAACGCGGCCTACTTCTTCGCGGGGCGCGAGCTGACCGAGCGCGACGCGCGCTGGGTCGCCGACTCTTTCCGCGGGCGCGCCCCGCTGGTGTGGGCGGCCGTCCGGGCGCTCTCTCACCTGCTGCCGACCGAGATGGTGCTCGGCGTCTTCTGGCAACTCTGGCACAACGGCGACGGCCACCCGGCCTCGCTGCTCGGGATGCAGAGCGCGACCGGCTGGTGGTACTACTTCCCCGTCGCCTTCGCCCTCAAAGTCCCGCTCCCGCACGTCCTGCTCTCGCTCGCCTCGCTCGCGTGGGCCGCGCACGCGCTCGCCCGCCGGCGCGACCGAAGGCTCCTCGCCGTGCTCGTCCCCTTCGCCGTCTACACGGCCTTCGTGCTCCTGAGCCGCATCAACATCGGCGTGCGCTACTACCTGCCGGCCTTCCCTTTCCTCTTCGTCGCGGGCGGCGCGCTGCTCGACCGGCTGCTCGTCCGCCTCCGGCACCACAAGGTGGCGGGAGCAGCCGCCGTCGCCCTCCTGCTCGGCTGGGCCGGCTTCGAGGCGGCGCGCGCCTTCCCAGACCACATGACCTACTTCAACCAACTCGCCTCGGGCAGGCCGCACTGGTGGTACCTCTCCGACTCGAACGTCGAGTGGGGCGACGACGTGCGCGAGCTTTCGCTTTACCTGCGCGCCCGCGGCGAGACGCGTGTGCGCGGCGCGTTCCTCGCCGGCTACCTGACGCCGCGCCACTACGGCGTCGAGGTGCTCGACCTGCTCACGCGCCCGGCCGCGGAACTGCCGCCGACGCGCTACACGGCCGTCGGGGCCAGCTTCCTCAACGGCTCGACCGTGCCCGCGCGCCCCGCCGGCGGCCGCTGGCCGACCGACGAGGAGCGCACCAACACCTTCGACGCCTACCGCCGCCGCACGCCCGAGGCCGTCTTCGGCGGCTCGATCTACCTCTTCAAAGAAGTAGACAGTAGTCAGTAGTCAGTAGCCGGTAGCGCTCCGCGCCGCGACAACTGAAGCTGACACGCCGACGACGCGATGCCGAAGGTCTTCCTACTGACTACTGTCTACTGTCTACTGTCTACTTCTTCTTTATGCCCCTCTTCGACGGACGAGACTTATCGCGGCGCGGCGCGGCGGCGGCGTTCGCCGTGCTGCTGGCGCTCGGCGCGGCCCTGTACGCGGCGGGCGTGCCTGACAACCCGCCCGGCTTCTTCATCGACGAGTCGTCCATCGCCTACAACGCGCACGTCGTGGCCGAGACGGGGCGCGACGAGCACGGCGAGCGGTTCCCGCTCTTCTTCCGCGCCTTCGGCGAGTACAAGAATCCCGTCTACATCTACCTGCTCGCGGCCGTCTTCAAGGTGACCGGCCCCGGCGTCGCGGCGGCGCGGCTGTTGAGCGCGGCGCTGGGGCTGGCGGCGGCCTTCGCTCTGGGGTTGCTGGCCGCGCGCGTCTCGGGGCGGAGGGACGTGGCCGCGCTGGTGACGCTCTCGGCGCTGCTCACGCCGTGGCTCTTCGAGTTGAGCCGCGTCGCGCTGGAGGTCGCGCTCTACCCGCTCGCGGTCGCCCTCATGCTGCTCGCCGTGAGGCGCGCCGACGCGGAGCCGCGGTGGTCTTGGGCCGACGCGGCGCGCGTCGCGTTCGCGCTCGCGCTCGTGACTTATTCTTACTCGACGGGCCGGCTGTTCGCGCCGCTCGCCGCGCTCGGCCTCCTCCTCTTCGCGCGGCGGGCGGGGCCGGCCTCGGTGGCGCGGGCGTGGCTGCTCTACGCCCTGACGCTCGTGCCGCTCGCCGTCTTTCACCTCCGGCACCCCGGCGCGCTCACGCGGCGCTTCGAGTTCATCACCTACGTCAGACCCGAGAGCGCGTGGGCCGAGGTGGCGTGGGGCTTCGCCGTCCACTTCTTCAATAACTTCAACCCGTGGCGGATGCTCGTCACCGGCGACCCGAAGAACCAGA
>DATMVI010000466.1:0-13278 GCA_035563275.1 Pyrinomonadaceae bacterium | reverse complement strand
TCGGTCAGGTACGAGAAGTCGTCGGCGTGCGACTGGAGGAACGAGAAGAAGCGCTCGAACTCGCGCTGCATGGCGTCCATCTTCTCGCGCATGTTGAGGATGATCTCGACGCCCGCCAGATTCACGCCGAGGTCGCGCGTCAAAGAGAGAATCACTTCGAGCCGCGCCAAGTCTTCGTCCGTGTAGAGGCGCGTGTTCCCCTCCGACCGCGACGGCTTCAAAAGCCCCTCGCGCTCGTAGAGCCGCAGGGTCTGCGGGTGAATCTCATACTGCGCCGCCACGGCGCTGATCGTGTACGTCCCGCCTTTACGACGCTTCATAAAATAGTAGACGGCAGACGGTAGTCGGTAGTCGGCAGAAAAAACCTTCGCTCTCGAACCGCCGGCGAGTCGGCGTCGGCGCCCGCGGCGCCCGCTGCCTACCGGCTACCGTCTACTCCTCTTATTCCAGCCCCATCGCCACGCGCGGGTTCTCGGGGTTGAGCTGCGCGTAGCGCTTGAGGAGTTCTTTGGTCTCCTCCGAGATGACCTTCGGGAGCGTGACCTGCACCTCGACGAACTGGTCGCCGCGGGCCTGCGGGTTGCGGAGGCTGGGGATGCCGCGCTCGCGCAGGCGGAAGCGCTGGCCCGACTGCGTCGAAGGGGGGATGCGCAGTTGCGCCTTGCCCTCGACCGTCGGCACCTCGATCCTCGCGCCGAGCGCCGCCTCCGAGACCGTGATCGGCACGGTCACGTAGATGTTGTCGCCCTTGCGCGTGAAGTGCGGGTGCTTGCCGACGTTGGTGATGATGTAGAGGTCGCCGGCCGGCGCGCCCATCCGCCC
Organism: Pyrinomonadaceae bacterium; assembly: GCA_035563275.1. Lineage (GTDB taxonomy): Bacteria > Acidobacteriota > Blastocatellia > Pyrinomonadales > Pyrinomonadaceae > QHXN01. Next base: position 12,456 of record DATMVI010000466.1, on the reverse strand, counting down.
GCCCTCGCCCTTGCCCGGCACGCGCACGCGCGAGCCCGTGTCCACGCCCGCCGGGATTCTCACCTTCACCTGCTCGGTCTTCGGCACCGTGCCCTTGCCGTTGCAGAGCGCGCAGGGGCTGCGGCGCTTGCCCGCCCCGCCGCAGTCCGGGCACTCCTGCTGGAACCTGAGGCGACCGCCCGCGCGCTGCACCTGCCCCGAGCCGTGGCAGGTCGGGCAGACGACGAGCGGCCCGCCCGCGTCGCCCGCGCCGTTGCAGCGCGAGCACTGCTCGGAGCGGTTGACCGTGATGTTGGTCGTCAGCCCTTTGACCGCCTCCTCGAACGAGAGGGCGAGCGGCATCTCGATGTCCGCGCCCTTCTGCGGCATCGGCCGGGGCGGCTCCTTCTCGCCCTTGCCGCCGCCGAACAGCTCGGCGAAGAGGTCGCGGAAGGAGGACGAGCCGCCGCCCGCGGAAGCGGAGCCGGGCGCGCCGGCCGGCCCCCAGTCGAAGCCCGTGAAGTCGAAGGGCGCGCCGCCCGCGCGCGGCCCCGCCCCGCCCGGCGCGTGGCCCTTCGCGGCCATGTCGGCGAGGTTGTCGCTGTACTGGCCGAAGCGGTCGTAGACGGCGCGCTTCTTCGGGTCGGAGAGCACGTCGTGCGCCTCGGTGATCTTCTTGAAGCGCTCCTCGGCCGCCTTGTCGCCCGGGTTCACGTCCGGGTGGTGCTTGCGCGCCAGCCGCCTGTAAGCCTTCTTGATCTCGTCCGGCTTCGCGTCGCGCTTGACGCCCAGAACCTGATAGAAATCTTCTTTAGCCATTTCGTCGTGAATCGTGAATCGTAAACCGTGAATCGCGGCCGAGGGGCGGCCGGGGCTTGAACTTCGTCGCCCAAGCCCCGGCCGCCGTCAACCTCCGTTTACGATTCACGATCCACGATTGACGGCTTTTACTTGTTCTCGTCCACGTCCACGTACTCGGCGTCGATGACGTTGTCCTCACCGCCCGCGCTCTGGCCGCCGCCGGCCGCGCCCGAGGCCGCGCCCGCCGCCGAAGCCTGCTCGCCGCCGCCGCCGCCCTGAGCCTGCCCCTGATAGAGCGACTCGGCCAGCTTGTGCGAGGCGGTTTGTAGGTTCGTGAAGGCGTTGTTGAGGCGGTCGGTGCCGCCCTCTTCGAGCGCCTTCTTGGCGTCGGCCACCGCCGTCTCGACCTGCGAGACGGTCGCGCCGTCGAGCTTCTCCTTGTTCTCGCCGAAGGTCTTCTCGATCTGGAAGACGAGGCCGTCGAGCCGGTTGCGCGCCTCGACCTCTTCGCGCTTGCGCGCGTCCTCGGCCGAGTGCGACTCGGCGTCACGCATCATCTTGTCGATCTCGTCCTTCGAGAGGCCCGACGAGGCCGTGATCGTGATCTTCTGCTCGCGCCCCGTGCCCATGTCCTTGGCCGAGACGTTGACGATGCCGTTGGCGTCGATGTCGAACGTCACCTCGACCTGCGGCATGCCGCGCGGCGCCGGCGGGATGCCGACGAGGTGGAACTTGCCGAGCGTCCGGTTGTCCGAGGCCATCGGCCGCTCGCCCTGTAGGACGTGCACCTCGACGCTCGTCTGGTTGTCCGAGGCGGTCGAGAAGATTTCCGACTTGCGCGTCGGGATGGTCGTGTTGCGCGGGATGAGGATCGTGTTGACCCCGCCCAGCGTCTCGATGCCCAGAGAGAGCGGCGTCACGTCGAGCAGCAGGATGTCCGTCTTCTCGCCCGAGAGCACGCCGGCCTGCACGGCCGCGCCCACGGCGACGACCTCGTCCGGGTTGACCGACTTGTTCGGCTCCTTGCCGAAGAAGCCCTTGACGATCTCCTGCACCTTCGGGATGCGGGTCGAGCCGCCGACGAGGACGACCTCGTCAATCTTGTTGGCGTCGACGCCCGCGTCCTTGATGGCCTGCTCGACGGGCGGCATCAGGCGCTTGAGGATGGGGTCGATCAGCTGCTCGAAGCGCGACCGCGTGAGCTTCATCACGAGGTGCTTGGGCCCCGAGGCGTCGGCCGTGATGAAGGGCAGGTTGATCTCGGTCTCCATCGTCGAGGAGAGTTCGATCTTGGCCTTCTCGGCCGCCTCCTTGAGGCGCTGGAGGGCCATCTTGTCGCCGGAGAGGTCGATGCCCTGATCCTTCCTGAACTCCTCGATGATCCACTTGATGAGCGCCTCGTCGATGTCGTCGCCGCCGAGGTGCGTGTCGCCGTTCGTCGACTTGACCTCGACGACGCCCTCGCCGACTTCGAGGATGGAGATGTCGAAGGTGCCGCCGCCGAAGTCGAAGACCGCGATGGTCTCGTCCTTCTTCTTGTCGAGGCCGTAGGCCAGCGCCGCGGCCGTCGGCTCGTTGACGATGCGCATCACTTCGAGGCCGGCGATGCGGCCGGCGTCTTTGGTGGCCTGCCGCTGCGAGTCGTTGAAGTAGGCCGGGACGGTGATGACCGCCTTTTCGACCTTCTGCCCGAGGTAGTCTTCGGCCGCCTGCTTCAGCTTCTGGAGCACCATCGCCGAAATCTCGGGCGGCGACCAGTCCTTGCCGCCCGCCTCGATGCGCACGTCGTTGCCGGCCGACTTCACGCCGTAGGGCACCTGCTTCTTCTCCTCCGAGACCTCGTCGAAGCGCCGGCCCATGAAGCGCTTGATCGAGTAGACGGTGTTTTCCGGGTTGGTCACGGCCTGCCGCTTGGCGACTTGGCCGACGAGGCGGTTCCCGTCCTTCGCGAAGGCAACGACCGAAGGCGTCGTCCGGCCGCCTTCCGAGTTGGTAATCACCGTCGGCTCGCCGCCCTCCATGACGGCGACGACGGAGTTCGTCGTCCCTAAGTCAATGCCGATAATCTTGCTCATCGCTTCTCTCTTCTCCAGAATTTAATGGGCGCGGCGGCCCTCCGACCGAGCCGCCCGACGCCGCGGTTCGTTGCCCGCTCCGGCCGCCCCCGCCCCGCGAAAATCTCGCCCGCGGGCGGGGCCGGCGACTTGAACGTGACGTTAATATAATACCTGAGTCCGTTCTTGTCAACTTTTAGTAGCAGCCCGCCCGCGCCCGGTTGCCCGCGGCTAATCTCTTAATTCGCAGTAACTTAACCGGGCCGGTTGGCCGCCTCGCGCTGCTGGCGGTCTTCGCCGATGAGCTTGTTGGCCCAGAAGACGTAGTGCGCGCCGGAGATGAGGGCGAAGGCGAAGACGGTGGTGTAGACGGTGGGGAGGTAGCCGCGCAGGGGCGGGAAGTTGGCGGCGACGAGGACGAGGACGACGGCCGCGATCTGCACGGCCGTGTTGGCCTTGCCGAGCCAAGAGGGGCGGAAGCGCCGGAAGCCGGTGACGACGTTGATGGCGGCCGCGCCGACGACGATGAAGATGTCGCGGCTGATGACGGCGGCCGTCACCCAGAAGGGCACGGGGAGGTGGCGCGGGTGGGGCTGGACGAGCGCCGAGGGCTCCATGATCGAGGGCATCGAGAGCGTGACGAAGGAGGTCACGAGCAGGAGTTTGTCGGCGATGGGGTCGAGGATTTGGCCGAGCGGGGAGTACTGGTTGAAGCGGCGGGCGAAGAGGCCGTCAAGGCCGTCGGTGGCCCCGGCCAGCACGAAGATGGCCAGCGCCCAGCCGAAGCGCTGGTAGTAGAGCGCCCCGACGAAGACCGGGATCAGCACCATGCGGACGACGGTCAGCGCGTTCGGCAGCGTGACGACTTTGGAAGCCATACAAAAAGTTCAAAGTCCAAGGTTCAAGGTCCAAAGTCAAAAAGCAGGCCCCTAACTTTGAACCTTGGACTTTGAACTTTGAACTACCCCGCGGCGCGGAGCGTGAGCAGCGAGACTTCGGGGAGGCAGCCGTAGCGGACGGGCAGGACGACGGTGCCGAGGCCGCGCGTGACGTAAATCTGCGTCCCGCCGCGGCGGGCGAGGCCGCGCAGGATGCGCCGGCGGACGCGGCCCGAGGCCGAGCGCTCCGAGCGCCAAGCGACTTGGCCGCCGTGCGTGTGGCCCGAGAGCACGAGGTCTACGCCGGCGCGCGCGGCGCGGCGCAGGATGACGGGGTTGTGCGCCAGAAGCAGCTTCATCTCGTCGGCGCGCGAGCCGGCCAGCGCGAGCGGCAAATCCTCCAGCCCGACCATCGTGTCGTTGACGCCGGCCAGCCAGAACGAGGCCCCCCGATCCTCGAAGCGCATCCCCTCGTTGTTCAAGACCTGTATGCCGGCGAGGCGGAAGCAGTCGGTGATGAGTTCGGCGTCCACCCAGTTGTCGTGGTTGCCGAGGACGGCGTAGACGCCGCGGCGCGCGCGCAGGCGGCCGAGGATTTCGGCGCAGGGCTGGATGAACTCGCGCTCGTGCGAGACGTAGTCGCCGGTCAGGGCGACGATGTCGGGCTGGAGCGAGTTGGCGACCCCGACGGCGCGCTCGACCTGCTCGCGGCCCGTGAAAGGGCTGTGGTGGATGTCGGAGAGGTGGACGACCTTCAGCCCGTCCAGCCCGCGCGGGAGGCGCGCCAGACGGATGTCGTGGCGCTCGACGGCGAGCTGGTAAGGCTCGGCGAAGGCGGCGCGGGCCAGCTGCACCAGCCCGGCGGCGAGCGTGCGCAAGGGGGCCGGGCGTCGCGCATCGACACGCCGCCGCTGCCTCCAACTGTTGAGTCCGGTCATCACTTTTCGTTTATTTTAGCGGAAGCTGCGGAAACGCCCCCGAGGCGGCTCAAACCCTTCGAACCCGCGACCCGCCCGGACGGCCCGCGCATTATATGAATGTGGGCCGCAAAAGGCAAAGCGAGCGCAAGGCAAACGGCCGCGCCCCGGCGCCCGCCCCCGAAATAGAACCGAACCGCAATCTCCCGCCCCCTCACAGCGGCCAGAAGACGGGGACGAGCAGGATGACGATGGCGAAGACGGCGAGCGTGAGGATCGAGCCGACCTTGACGAAGTCGAGGAAGCGGTAGCGGCCGGGCGTGTAGATGAGCACGCAGGCCGGCTCCAGAGGCGTGAGGAACGAGCACGAGGCGGCGTAGGTGACGGCGACGGCGAACGAGCGCGGGTTGAGGCCCAGCGCCAGCGCCGTCTTGACGGCGATGGGGAGGACGACGAGGGCCGCCGCCTGATTCGACATCGGCTGCGTCAGCGCCACCGTCAGCGCGAAGAAGCCGGCGAGGACGGCGAGGCCGCCGTACTGCTGGAAGTTGTTGACGATGAGGTCGGCGAGGTACTGGTCGGCGTGCGTCTTCTCCATCGCCGTGCCGAAGCTGATCATGCCGGCGATGAGGACGAGCAGGCGGAAGTCTATGAAGTCGTAAATCTCCTGCACGAGCACGGCGCGCGAGGCCAGCAGCGTGAGCACGCCGAGGAGCACGGCGACCGAGAGCGGGATCTCGACGGGCGAGAAATACTTCGACATCGAGAGCAGCAGGAAGAGGGCGAAGGCGGCCAGCGCCCAGACCCTCTTGTTGACGCGCTCGCGGTTCTCCAAGCCCTCGTCGAGCAGGAGCACCTGCCCCTCGGTCGCCAGCCGCTCGACCACCTCCTTGCGCCCCTGCACGAGCAGCACGTCGCCGAAGCGGAGGATGACGGTCGAGAGCTTGGTCAGCAGGGCCATGCCGTGGCGGTTGATGGCGAGCACCGTCAGGTCGTAGCGGTCGCGGAAGTCGAGGCTGCGCAAGGAGCGGCCGTTGAACTCCGAGCCGCGCAGGATGAGCACCTCGAACAGCTCGATGTCGCCGGTTTCGAGGTCGTCGCGCTTGAGCTCGAAGTCGGCCTTGATCTCGATGCCGGCCTCCTGCTTGACGCGCAGGATGTCCTCCATCCGCCCCTGCACGAGCAGGAGGTCTTCGGCGTGGATGACCTCGTCGCCGCGGGGCGCGATGCGCCCCTGCTTGCCGCGGATGATGCCGATGACGGTGAGGTCGAGCATCTCCGAGAGGTTCCCCTCGGCCAGCGTCCGGCCGACGAGCGGCGAGTCCGGCAGCACGAGCACCTCGGAGACGTACTCGCGCATCCGGTACTGCTCCATGAGGCTGCCGGCCTCGCCGCGCGCGGGCAGCAGGCGCAGCCCGACGAGCAGCATGTAGAGCATCCCGGCGGCGACGATGGCGATGCCGACCGGCGTCAGCTCGAACATCGAGAACGGCGCGAGCAGGCCCGCCTCGCCGCCCGCGCGCGCCACCACCTCCTGACTCTGGCCGAGGCGCGCCAGCGCGCCCGAGACCGCGAGGTTCGTCGAGGTGCCGATGAGCGTGCAGGTGCCGCCGAGGATGGCCCCGAAGGCCAGAGGCATGAGGAGCTTCGACGGCTGCACGCGCGCCCGCTGCGCGATGCCTAAGACGACGGGGACGAACATCGCCGTCGTCGTCGTGTTCTTCATCACCGAGGCGCAGGCCGCGGCCGTGAACATGATGAGCGCGGTGAGCTTGAACTCGTTGCCGCCGGCGATGCGGTGCAGGCGGCGGCCGACGAGGTCGACGACGCCGGTCTTGACCAAGCCCCCGGTCAGGATGAAGAGGCCGCCGATGGTGATGACGATGTCGTTGCCGAAGCCGGCGAACGCCTCGGCCGCCGTCAGAGTCCTCGTCAGCACCAGCCCGATGACGAGCATGATCGTCACCACGTCGATAGGAATCCTCTCGGTCGCGAAGAGCACGACGGCGACGAGGAGCAGCACGAGGACGATGGCGATGGCCGGTGTCATGGGAGGCTTCTGCTATACTGAGCCGCAAAGATTCAGTGATTTTTGATTTTAGTTTGTTGATTTGCGATTGCCCGCAAAGGATAAGGGCGCGGGCCGCAAAAAGCAAAACTTTGTTTCCGCCGGGGCCGCGCCGGCCGCGCGTCGACAACCTGAAATCGAAAATCCTTCGAGGGGGCACTGATGGGCGAGCAAAGAGTTCTGGTGATCGAGGATCAGGAAGATTTGGCCGCGCTCTACGAGAGCGCGCTGTCGGAGGGCGGCTTCCGCGTGACGAAGGCTTACACGGGCGAGGAGGGCGTGGCGCTCTTCGAGGATCGGGGGGCCGACGCCGTCCTGCTCGACATGACGCTGCCCGAGATGCACGGCCTCCAGACCTTGCAGGCCCTGCGCGGGCTGAACACCAACGTCCCCGTCGTCATCGTCACCGGCGAGACCAACGACGAGACGCGCCGCCAGTGCGAGCGCCTCGGCGTGCAGGACTACTTCACCAAGCCGGCCGACTACCGCGAGATCATCGGCGCCCTGCGCCGCGCCCTCGCCGACCCGAAGACCGTCACCGAGGAGTATCAGGTCGTCAACCTCCGCCTCCCCACGCGCATCATCAAATGCCTCACCGGCCTCGACGAGAACCTTGAGCGCGCCGTCGAGATGATCTGCGAGGAGAAGTTCAAGCAGTAGAGAGTTCAAAGCGCGGGGCTCTGGGCTTTTAGTCGAAGAGTTTTTGCTCGACGGCCGTCGCGGCTTTTTTGGTCGCGGCGGTTTTGGTCTTCTGCGCGCCGGGGTGCTGGGCGAGGTGTTCGGCGTCGAGGCCGAGGTCGCGCAGGAGCGCGGCGAACTTGCGCGGGCCGTGCATGGTGACGATCCTCCGCGCGCCGGACTCGCGGGCGAGGCGGACGAGGTCGTCGAAGTCGGCGTGGTCGGAGAGCGGGAGGACGAGGTCTACGTCGCGGTACATGTAGGGGGCGCTTCTGCCCGCGGCCCAGCCCGTGAGCATGATGGTGGTGCGGCGGGCGATGTTGGTGACCATCGGCTGGCGGCGGCAGCCGGGCGGGGCGATGAGCACGCGGCCGCGCAGGCGGTCGCGCTCGTAGCGCTCGTAGGGGCCGGAGAAGCGCACGCCCAGCTCGCGGTAAATCTCCGTCACGTTCCAGACCGAGCCGTGCAGCGCGACGATGTAGCCGCGCCGCAGCAGGAGCTCCAGAGCCTCCTGACTCTTGCCGAGCGCGTAGGCTAAGACGACGGGGACGCGGTCGTCCGAGAGCGCGCGGTCGCAGGCGGCGTAGAGGCGGTCGAAGGTCGCCACGTCGGGCGGGAAGCGGTACTGCGGGTCGCCGAAGGTGGACTCCATCACCAGCGTGTCGCAGGGCACGACGACCGCCTGCTCGCACGAGACGTTGGGCCGCAGCTTCACGTCGCCCGTGTAGACGAGACGTTCGCCGTCGGCCTCGACGAGGATTTGCGCGGAGCCGAGGCAGTGGCCGGCCGGGAACATCGTCAGCGCGTAGCGGCCGTAGTCGCGGCGCGCGCCGTAAGGCAGGGTCTCGACCTCGGCCTCGCCGCGGCGGTGGCGGAAGATGCGCGCCGTCTCGGGCGTGGCCACGATGGCGCGGTGCTCGGCGATGTGGTCGGAGTGCGCGTGCGAGATGACGCAGCGGTCGCGCGGGCCGGCGGCGTCGAACCACAGATCGAGGTCGGGCAGGTACAGCCCTTCACGGTATTCGACTCTCAGCAAACTCCCCCCTCGCCCGCCGCGGCTTGCCGCGCGCGCTTCGCCTCATTTATTTTCGGGAGCAACCGTGATGATTATACCAGTCTCAGGGGCGGAAGCCCGACCGTGAGGGAGGCCGGAGGCTTGAGGCCCGAGGCTTGTTAACGGCAAGCCACCGGGCTCCGGCCCGCCGCCGGGCGGCCGCGGGTTTAGAGATGAGTCAGGACGAGGTCAATTCGACGCCGCGCCCGGTCGAGTCGCCGCCGGCGGCTTTGCGGCGGAGGGTCGCGGCGCGCCGGCTGCTGCGGGCCGAGACGTTCTACTTCGCGGGGCTCGCGGCCTACGCCGTGCTCGCCCTGCTCGCCTACCGCTACGCCTACTTCGGCTGGGACTTGCGCGCCGCGCGGGCCGTTCAGGCCGTGGGCGTGCCGGGCTGGTTCGAGTTCATGGTCGCGGTCTCGTGGTTCGGCGACGGCCTGACGCCGCACCTGCTGGCGGCCGTGACCGCCGCCGGCTTCTTCGGCCGGCGCCGCTTCAGCGAGGGCGCGGCGCTGGCTCTGAGCGCGGGCGGCGGCGCGCTCGTCAACAAGGCGTTCAAGGTGCTCATCGGCCGCCCGCGCCCGGCCGCCGAGTTGGTCGGCTTCTCCTACACCGGCGGCGGCGAGAGCTTCCCGTCGGGCCACGTCTCGTTCTACGTCTGCTACTTCGGCTTCCTCTTCTTCGTCGCCTTCGCCATCCTGCCGCGCGGGAGTTGGCAGAGGCGCGCGGCGCTCGTGCTGGCCGCGCTGCCCGTCCTGCTCGTCGGCTTCTCGCGCGTCACGCTGCGCGCCCACTGGCCGAGCGACGTGGCCGGCGCCTACCTCCTGAGCGGCCTCTGGCTCGCCCTCTCGCTCGAAATGTACCGCCGCTGGAAGCAGCGCGCGACCATCAAGCGCGCGGCGCAGGCCGTCGCCCCCGGGGCGGCCGGGACGCCGCCGCCCGCCGCCGGCTGAGCCCGGCCGCCGGGCCTCGAATTTTTTTTACAAACGTCGGGGACATCCCGCGCGGGCGATCCGAGCGTCAACGTCTGCAAGCAGTTCCAACTCTTCCTTGTAAGGAGACCCCCGCATGAAGAGCGACCCGAACAACACCCCCGCCACGGGCGAGGACTCCGCCGAACAGCTCGTCACCCCCTTCTTCGCGCGCTTCCTCGAAATCCAGCGCGAGGGCGACGACCCGAACACCACCAACATGACGCTCAAGTACCCCTCCGACCGCGACGAGGACAACGACTGGGCGGTCTGAAGAAGACCAAAGCCGTGAGTCGTGAACCGTGAAGAGAAGTCGTCAGTTTTCAGTTAAAGACTAAAGAACAGACGACTGACGGCTGACGACTGCTTTTCGATTCACGATTCACGGCCCTTACTCCCCGATGAGCCACGCGACGCCCCGGGACACCGTCCTGCTGCTCACGCACAGCGGCGACCACTTCACCGTCGAGCGCGTCGCCGAAGCGCTCGCGCGGCGCGGCGCGCGCCCCGTGCGCCTCGACACCGACCTCTTCCCCGAAGAGTTGCGTCTGGCCGCGCGGCTCTCCGCCGAAGGCTCCAGCCACACGCTCGGCGTCGGCCGCGAGACGGTGAGCGCCGACGAGGTGCGCGCCGTGTGGGCGCGCAAGCTCTGGCCGGCGCGGCTCGACGCGCGGCTCGGCGAAGAGTTCCGCGCCCTCTGCGCGCGCGAGTCGGCGGCGGCGCTCGCCGGCTTCCTCGACGGCCTCGGCGGCGCGCGCTGGGTCAACCCGCCCCGAAGCGAGCGCGCGGCCGAAGACAAGCTCCGCCAACTGCGCCTCGCGCGCGAAGCCGGCCTCGACATCCCGCGCACGCTCCTGACGAACGACGCCCGCGAGGCGCGCGACTTCTTCCGCGAGGCCGGCGGCCGCGTGGTCACGAAGCTGCTCCGGCCGCTCTCGGTCTCGATGGGCGCGGCCCCCCTCTTCGTCTACACGAGCGACGTGACCGCGGCCGACCTCGAAGCGGCCGAACAACTCCGCCACTGCCCCGCGGTCTTTCAGGAGCGCGTCGAGAAGGAGCGCGAGTTGCGCGCGGCCTACGTCGGCGGCCGCCTCTTCGTCGGGGCCGTGGACGCGCGCCGCTCCGCGCGCGGGGCCACCGACTGGCGGCGTGCAGACGCCGGCGACTGCCGGTGGGAGCATGACGCCGTCCCCGCAGACGTGGGCGCGCGCCTCGACAGATTGATGCGCGGCCTCGGCCTCGTCTACGGCGCGCTCGACCTGATCCGCACGCCCGACGGCCGCCACGTCTTCCTCGAAGTCAACCCCGCCGGCGAGTGGGGCATGCTCGAACGCGACCTCGGCCTCCCCGTCTCCGAGGCCATCGCCGAGGAACTGCTCAAGTAGACAGTAGTCAGTAGTCAGTAGTCAGTAGTCAGTAGGCGCTCCCGCGCGAAGACTGCCGACGCTGACAGACGGACGACACGCTGCCGAAGGTCTTTCTACTGACTACTGACTACTGTCTACTGTCTACTGACTACTGTCTACTCCTTCTTATGTCCGTACTCATCATCACGAAAAGCGACGACAACGAGAGCGTCGAGATGGTGGCCGAGGCCGTGCGCGAGCGCGGCGGGCGCGCTTACCGCTTCGACACCGACCGCTTCCCTTCGGAGGTCAGTCTGGTCGCGCGCTACGGGCCGGGCGGCGCGGAGCGGCTCACGCTGGCCGAGGGCGGCGCGGAGGTTGACCTCGGCGAGGTGAGCGCCGTCTGGCACCGCCGCCTGCGCGTGGCGGGCCGCCTGCCGCGCGGGATGGACTCTCAGTTGCGCGCGGCCGCGGCGGGCGAGGCGCGCGCCACCGTCATGGGGCTGCTCGCCGCGCTCGAAGTCTTCCGCCTCGACCCGGAGGAGAACATCCGCCGCGCCGGCCACAAGCAGCTCCAACTGCGCCTCGCCCGGCGGCTCGGCCTCGACACCCCGCGCACGCTCATCACGAACGACCCGGCGGCCGTGCGCGACTTCGCGGCCGCGTGCCCCGGCGGCGTCGTCACGAAGATGATCTCTTCGTTCGCCGTCTACGACGCGGACGGGCGCGAGCGCGTCGTCTTCACCAACGAGCTCGGCCCCGGCGACCTCGCAGACCTGCGCGGGCTCGACCTCTGCCCGATGACTTTTCAGGAGCGGGTCGCGAAGGCTCTGGAGCTGCGCGTGACGGTGGTGGGCCGCAAGGTCTTCGCCGCCGCGGTCGACTCGCAGGCCTCGGCGCTCGCCGCCGCCGACTGGCGGCGCGACGGCCTCGGCCTCGTCGGCGCGTGGGAGCGTTACGAGTTGCCCGCGGAGGTCGAGGCGGCGCTGCTACGCCTGATGGACGCCTTCGGCCTCAACTACGGCGCCGCCGACTTCATCCTCACCCCCGACGGCCGCCACGTCTTCCTCGAAGTCAACCCCGCCGGCGAATTCTTCTGGCTCGAACGAAGCCCCGGCCTCCCCATCTCCGCCGCCATCGCCGACCTCCTGCTCGGGCGGGAGAAGCGAAGGGAGTAGACGGTAGACAGTAGTCAGTAGTCAGTAGTCAGTAGTCAGTAGCGCTCTGCGGTAACGCCGTTGACGCCAACACCCTGACGATTCGCTACCGAAGGTCTTTCTACTGACTACTGACTACTGACTACTGTCTACTGTCTACCGTCTACTTCTTCACGTAGATTTGCGCGGCGCTGACGCCGCCGAGGGAGATTTCGCGTTCGAGGGTGAAGGGGGGGCCGGAGCGGACGGCGCGCAGCTCGTCGCGGTTCTCGAAGTAGGTGCGGCCGCGCTGGAGGATGACGTAGAGGGGGGCGGGCGCGCTCGCCGCGTCGAAGGCCGGGTCGGAGATGACCTCGGAGCGGAGGTCGGGGCGGCCGAAGCGCGCGAGGTAGTGGCGGGCGACGCCCGGCGTCTCGTGCGCGACGGTCGCGCCTGCGGGCGCGACGCGCGCGACGTGGCCGAGCGCCTCGCGCAGCCCGTCGTCGTAGAGTTCGTCGTGCGGGAAGAAGTAGCCGGCGCGGCCCGCGGCGAGCGCGTTGGTGTAGAGCGCGTAGTG
>DATMVI010000465.1:0-2181 GCA_035563275.1 Pyrinomonadaceae bacterium | reverse complement strand
CGTCCAGAACAGCTCCAGCACCGAGATGTCGAAGGCGGTGCTCGTCAGCGCCAGCCAAGTCCCCGGAGGCTCGCCCTGCAACCGCTCGTCCATCCCGGCAATAAAGTTGACCACGTTCCGGTGGGCGACCATCACGCCCTTCGGCCTGCCGGTCGAGCCCGAGGTGTAGATGACGTAGGCGAGGTTGTCGGCCGCCGCGCCGCCCGGCAAGGTGTCGGCGCCGTGGAGCGCGATCTCATCTCGCTCCGTGTCGAGGAAGACGACCCGCGCCCCGTGCTCGGGCACAGACGAGGCCAGCCCCGACTCCGTGACGAGCACATGCGCGCGGCTGTCTTCGAGCATGAAGCGGAGGCGCTCGGCCGGGTACTCCGGGTCTAAGGGCACGTAGGCCCCGCCCGCCTTCCAGACCGCCAGCAAGGAGACGACCAGCTCGGTGGAGCGCTCCAGCATGACGGCGACCAGCGACTCCGGCCCGACGCCCAAGCCGCGAAGATGGCGAGCTAGTTGATTGGCGCGCGCATCCAGCTCGGCGTAGGTCAGCCGCTCGCCCTCGAACTCGACCGCGACGGCGTCGGGCGTCCGCTGCGCTTGCTCTTCAATCAACTCGTGGACGCAGAGTCGCGGGTAGTCGGCCGCCGTCTCGTTCCATTGCTCGAACTGCCGCACCTCTTCCTCGCCGAGCAGCGGCAACTCACCCACGCGCCGCCCCGGGTCTGTGATGGCGGCTTCGAGCAGCCGGATGTAGTGGCCGGAGAGGCGGGCGACCGTGCCGGAGTCGAAGAGGTCGGTGCTGTACTCGAAAGCCCCGCCCAGCTCCTCGCCCGTCTCGACGAGCGAGAGGCTGAGGTCGAACTTCGTCGTCCCCCCGTCGGCCTCCACCGGCTCCATCCTCAGCCCCGGCAGCGCCGCCGCCCCGCGCGGGGTGTTGTTGAAGGCGAACATCACTTGGAACAGCGGCGCGTGCGACAGGCTCCGCTCCGGCCCCACCTCCTCGACCACGCGCTCGAACGGAACCTCTTGGTGCGCGTAGGCGCCGAGGCACGCCTCCCTCACCCGCGCCAGCAGCCCGCCGAAGGACTCTCCGCCCTCGACCCGCGTCCTCAGCACCAGCGTGTTGACGAAGCAGCCGATCAGTCGCTCGGTCTCCGAGCGCGTGCGCCCGGCCACCGGCGTCCCCACCAGCAGGTCTGACTGATTCGTGTAGCGGTAGAGGAGCGTCTTGAAGGCCGCGAGCAAGACCATGAAGGTGGTCGCGCCCTCGGCCCGCGCGAACTTGCGCAGCCCGCGGCTGAACTCCCTGCTGAGCGCGAAGCGGAAGCGCGCCCCGCGGTAGCTCTGGACGGCGGGGCGCGGCCGGTCGGTCGGGAGTTCCAAAACGGGAGGCGCTCCGGCTAACCGCCCGCGCCAGTAGGCGAGCTCTTCGCCGAGGAGTTCGTCCGTCAGGTAGCGCCGCTGCCACGCGGCGTAGTCGGCGTACTGCACGGGCAGCTCGGGCAGCGGCGAAGCCTCGCCCCGCGAGAGCGCCGCGTAGAGCGTCGAGAGTTCGCCGACGAGGACGCCGATTGACCAGCCGTCGGAGACGATGTGGTGCGTCGTCAGCAAAAGGATGTGCTCGTCGTCCGAGAGCTTGACGAGCGAGGAGCGGAACAGCGGGCCGGCCGCGAGGTCGAAGGGGCGCTGCGCTTCTTCGACCGTCAGCCGCCGCGCCTCGCTCTCGCGCGCTTCGACCGGCAACTGCGAGAGGTCGACCGCGTCGAGCGTGACGGGCGCGGGCGGGTGGATGAGCTGCACCGGGCGGCCGTCGTCCGAAGGGAAAGTCGTCCGCAAGGACTCGTGGCGGCGCACGACCTCGCCGAGCGCGCCTTCGAGCGCAGTCACGTCGAGCCGGCCCGAGAGGCGCACGGCCGACGGCAGGTGGTAGGCGGCGGCGGCAGGCTCCAACTGGCCGAGGAACCAGAGTCGCTGCTGCGCGAAGGAGAGCGGGCCGTCGCGCGGCGCGCGCTCGATCGGCGGCAGCGCGGGCGCCGCACCCGCGCGCAACTGCCTCTCGGCGGCCGCGGCCAGCCCCGCCACGGTCGGCGTCTCGAAGAGTTGCCGCAAGGGCAGCTCGACGCCCAGCGCCGAGCGCAGGCGCGAGAGCAGACGCGTGGCGAGCAGGGAGTGGCCGCCCAGCTCGAAGAA
>DATMVI010000464.1:0-9976 GCA_035563275.1 Pyrinomonadaceae bacterium | reverse complement strand
TCGTACTTGGCGATGTAGTCGTCGCACTCGGTCACGCCGATCTTGTCGCCGCCGGCCGTCGGGGCGGAGGAGTTCGTGGCGGCCGTGTTGGTGGCCGCCGCGTTGGTGGCGTTGCCGGTGTTCGTCGTGTCGCCGCCGCAGGCGACCATGAGCAGGCTCAGGCAGATCGCGAAGGCCAGCAGGCCGGGAAGTTTCCTCGTCATCGTTTCGGTTTCTCTCCTTTGGCAGTGTGGTTGGGGAAAGGCTTCGGGCGAAGGGCGGCCCGCGCCGCCCGGCCTTCGGGGCGCGGCGCGCGGGCCTCGGGGTCGAGGGACGGGAAAGCGTCGTGGCGGGCGCGAGGGCGGATAGGCCACTCCTCTTTCACGCGCAGGACGAAAGCTCGCGAGGCCGAGGCGTAAGGCTATGCGGCGCGGCCCGTTTCGTCAAGGCCCGGCCCCGATAATTTTCCCCCGCGCTCACTTCTCGGTGGCCGAGTGCGACTCGTAGACGGGCTTCGACTCGGACGAGGCGCGCTGGCGGAGGAAGATCGTCAGCACCACCATCGCCAAGACCGAGAGGAATTCACTCTGCCAGTTCTGGAACGACTCGAACCAGAAGCGCGAGGTCGCCATGTACTGGAGGGCCGTGAGCCGCCGGCCCGCGCCGCCGTGCTCGAAGTGCTCGCTGTTGTACTCCTCGGCGCCGCCGACCGCGTGCAGGAGGAGCGAGAGGACGAAGAGGATGACGAAGGCGAGGCTCAGCGAGTTCTCGTAGAGCTTCAAGACCCAGCCGCCGCGGCGCACCGGCCACGGCGCGTCGTCGGGGATGTCTTCGGGCAGGAGGCGCACGTCCACCTCCTCGACGCGGCCGGGGTCTTTCGACTCGGACGAACCCTTCTGGTAGAGGAAGGCCGTGAGCACGACGAAGGCGGCCATCTGGAGGAACTCGCTCTCCCAGTTCTCGAACGTGGCCTCGATGAAGTGGCCGCTCGTGAGGTACTCGGCGTACCTGACCGTGGGCCGGCCGTGCCGGCGCTGGTCGTCGTTGTACTCGCTCAGGCCCGTGAAGCTCTGGCCCAGAAGCGTCAGGGCGAAGAGGACGAAGAGGACGATGGAGAGTCCGTTCTCGTGGAAGATGCGGCGCATCGAGTCTCCTCTGCAAGAGTTAAGTTGTCAGAGCTTCCGGCGTCCGCCTCCGCGTCATTCGGCCTCGGCGAAGCGGCGCGCCTGCGGCTCCGGGTTCGGGGTCGACCCGCGGGCCGAGCGCCGCTTCAACTCCTCGAAGTCCAGCTCGGTCGAGGGGCGCGTGTCGGCCTTGAGCAGGCGCGCCATCTTTTCGAGCGTGTACTGGTTCTCGCCGGGGTCGTTCGAGGCGACGCAGTCGGAGGGGATGACGAGGTTGAAGTCGCGCATGTAGGCGTCGTGGGCGGTGAAGAGGACGCAGATGTCGCCGGTGAGGCCGGTGAGGACGAGCGTCTTGACGCCGAGGTAGTCGAGCAGGATGTCGAGCGTGGTGGAGAAGAAGCCGGAGTGCTTGGGCTTGAGGACGAAGTATTCGTCGTCGCCGGGGCGGAGCAGCTCGGCGAGCGGGCGGCCGCGCACGTCCGTATCGAGGCAGTGGGCCAGAATCTTCTTGAAGTCCGACTGCCACTTGCCGAAGTTGTCGTTGACGTAGACGACGGGCACGCCCGATTCTTTGGCCCGCCGCTTGAGCGCGGCCAGCCGCCGGGCCATCGGCAGCGCGTGGCGCAAAAGCTCTTCGCCGCTCTCGAATTCGAGGTCGTTGATAACGTCGATGAGGAGCAAGGCGACCTCGGCCTTGTCCGGCACGTTGCCGTGCAGGTCTTCGTTCTTCGCGGGCATGCTCCGGCCTCTCCGAACCGCGTGAATTTTCGGGGGTGGCCGGATTATACAGCAAGTTTCGCGGTTCTGTTTGTTAAGAGTTTTGAACTCGCAACCCGGAACTTAAAATGGCGGGGCGCGAAGGGGCGGGTGGGCACTCCCCTTCGCGCGTGTGTCGCGCCCTTGTTGTAGCCAAGGCGGGAGGGCGCGAATGCCTGTCGGCCGGGCCGCGGCCGGGTCAACTCTGGTAGGCCGGCGCGCGCGCCTCGCGCCGCTTCCAGACGGCGAGGAGCGCGCCCGTGCCGAGCAGCCCGACGAGGTGGTAGCCGG
Organism: Pyrinomonadaceae bacterium; assembly: GCA_035563275.1. Classification (GTDB taxonomy): domain Bacteria; phylum Acidobacteriota; class Blastocatellia; order Pyrinomonadales; family Pyrinomonadaceae; genus QHXN01. The sequence continues at coordinate 7,826 of DATMVI010000464.1, read as the reverse complement.
CGTTGATGAGGTAGAGGCCGGCGGGCCGGAACTCGAAGAGCACGGTGTTGAGGTTGGTCGTCGCGACGAACCCGAGCCACGCGAGCAGGCCGACGAGCGCGCCGCGCCGCGCGTCCTCCGCGCCCGTGAACTTCACGAAGTAGGCGAGCGCGTAGGCCGCGACCAGCGAGGCGGCGAGCGCCGCGACGAGCTGGAGGCCGGCGCCCTCGGCCTCGACGCGGGCGAGGTCTTCCGGCCCCCAGCGCATGAGCGCGATGAAGGGGTTGGCGAAGGCCGTGTACCAGACCGCGCCGAGCATCCAGTAGGCGAGCGCCGAGGCGGCGACCGCGACGTGATTGATTCTCATGTCGGCTCTCCTCAGGCGGCGCGCTCGCGGGCGATGACGGCGCGGTCGACCTCTTCGCCGGCGGCCGGCGCGGCGTAGCCGCTGATGACGGACAGGCCCCACGCGGCGGCGAACAGCAGCAGGACGAAGAGGACGAGAGAGAGGCGGATTTTCATCTCGGTGCTCCTTTCAAACGCGGTGCGGGAGGGGGCCGCACGGGGTCGGAGTGCTCGCGAGGCGGCGAAGAAGAATCGGCCACGGAGACGCGGGGAAGAAGGGAAGGGGTCGTGCCGGGGGGGAGTCGGGTCGCGCCGCCGGCGCGGCCGCGCGCCGCCCTGACCTTTCGGCTCTCGACGCTCCCCCGAACATGATTTTCCGGTTCCTCCCCCGCGCCCCCGCGGCAAACTTTTTACGAGGCCGCGCCCTTCATCGTGATGAGCGAGAGGGTCGCGCCCGAGGGGTCGGTGACGACGCAGAAGCGCCCGACGTTGGGGATGTCGGTCGGCGGCACGCAGACTTTGCCGCCCAGACCCTCGACGCGCGCGGCCCTCTCGTCCACGTCCTCGACGGCGACGTAGGCCATCCAGTGCGAGGGCATGTCGCCGCCGCACTCCGGCCCCATCTGGTAGAGGCCGCCGACGTGCTCGCCGCCGGCCACGATCTCGTGGTAGTCCACGCCGGCCGCGTCCGACCGCCTGAGCTGCCAGCCGAGCAGCTCCGTGTAGAACCTCCTCGCGGCGTCGAGGTCTTTGGTCGCCAGCTCGTTCCAGCAGAAGCTGCCGGCGGCGGGAATCTTGTGTTCGGACATCTGTTCTTCTCCTTCGGAATGGTATGCGGCGGTGGAAGCTCCTCGTAAAACTTGATAAGTGCGGGCGGACTGCTCCGTCCCCCGGCTCGTCTGAGGCCGGGCGCGCGAGGATTGCTTTGGCGAGGGTAGAACAGGGAACCGTCGAACGAATCAGGCCGCTTGCGTGCGTGTTGAAAGGTGGGTTTCCGGAACCGAAAACCCACCTTTCAAACCCACCCCTTGCTCGTTCTGGTCAAACGCGAGGGAAAAAATGTGTTCCTTCTTAAAACTGCTCGGCTCTTAATTCCGGTCACGGGTCTAAGGTTCCGAGCCCCGAGTTAAAGGCAATCCGTTTCCTGCCCCGGGACTCGAAACCCGCGACCCGAAACATCAGTGCTGGGCGAGCCACTCACTAAAAATCTGCGCCTCTTCGGGCTTGCCGCTCCAGCGGGCGCGGTTCTTGCCCGTCAGCGCGAGCACCATCGCCTGATGCTGCCCGGCGCGGTCGCCGAGGCGCTCGAAGTAGTTGTAGAGGCGGTCGATGCGCCGGACGCTCTCGCGCGCCGCCTCGACGTTGCGGAACGCGAGCACGTTGCGGAAGTAGCGCGAGTAGACGTTCTGCTCGCGGCCCGTGGTCGTGTAGAGGTCGAAATAGCCTTCGAGGCGGCCGGCCGACTGCAAGACCTGCGCGACGTAGGAGGGTCGGGCCTTGACCTGCCGGACGATCTCCGCGATGTCGGTCGTGCCGCGCTCGTACAGGGAGAGAATCTGCTCCTTCTTCGAGCGATGCTCGGCCGACTCTTCCGCCGCGGCCGCGGCCCCGGCCTCGACCGCCGCCTCGTCCGCGTACTCCAGCTCGAACGAGAGCGGGCGCGTCTCCTGAATCAACTCTTCGGTGGTCATCTTCCTTCACCCCCCTGAAAAAGTTCCAAGTCTCAGATTCCGAGTCCCGGGCCGGAGACGGGTTGTTTCCGGCCCGGGACTCGAAACCTTGAGCCCGCAACTCGCGCGCTTAGCTGGCGCGGCGCACCTCGAAGGTCTGCTCCGTCTGGAGGCGCTTGAGGTGGTCGATGAAGCTCGAAGCGGCGCGCTTCGAAAGCTCCTCGGTGCGGCAGCGCATGTTGGCCTGACACTCCTCCTCGGCGTCCACGCCGGCCTCGCGGGCGAGCGCGCGGATCATGCCGAGCTGCTTCGGCGTGACGAGGTCGGCCATCGACTTGGCGAGCGGGTCGCGCGGGAAGTCGCCGGGCTGCGGCCCCGACCCCTCGCGCTCGATCACCTCGCTCTCGCGCTGGTACAGCTCGCGCGCGATGCCGAACTTGATGGCGGCGCGCTTGAGCGCGTCGTGCTCGGCCTTCTTGATGCCGGTCTCGTTGTCGGCGTTACCCGTGCCGACGCCCTCGCGCGTCACGCCGTCGACGGTGATGGCGGCGGTGACCGCCACCATGTCGCCGATCTGGACGATGCCGCGCACCGAGTGCGACCACGTGGGGGCGATGCGGTCGAGGAGGTCGGCCACCGTGTGCCACTCGACGTACTCGACCATGTGCTTGTTGCCGTTGCGGTCAGTCCAGCCCTCGCGCGTCTTGATGAGGCGCGGGTCGACGGGCTGCTTGAGCTGGCGCAGCGTGCTCGTGAAGGCCAGCGGCACGACCTGCCCGGCGGACTGGTCGGCGTACTCCTCGGCCGTGATGAACTCCTGCTCCTCGGCGGGAGCCTGTGCGGTTGCCTGCTTCTTGCTCATCTCTGTGTCCTCTTCGTGTGTGTGTTGCGCGAGCGAACGAAGGGGAGCCTCGGCGGCGACTTCCTGAACCGTCTCCTCCGCCTTAACTTCCGGCTGCTCGTTCTGCTCCCGTACGAAGCGCGGCCGCTTGCGCGCGGCGGTCTGAGCGACCGCCTCCGCGGCAGCCTCGGCCGGCTTCTCGGATGCGTGTTCGTCCTCGGCGCGGGGGGCTTGCGGCCCCTCCGGCGCCTTCACTTCCGCGCCCTGCGCCTGCGGGGCGGCGGGTCTCGCGGCCGGCTGCTTGGTGACGGCCTCGGTGCTCTTGTTGAGGAGCGCGTGCTTGACGGCGAGGATGTGCTCGCAGCGGAACGCCGCGTCGGCGGCCGACTGCTCCTCGAACTCCAGACAGGTGCAGCGCACCTTGCCCGCCTCGTCGCGCCAGACCTCGTAGCTCGCGCGGCGGCCGCGCAAACTGGGCGTGGTCACGCGGAAGCGGTCGCCCTCGCGGTTGACCAGCCCCATCGCGGCGATCCCCTGCGCGCGCTTGTCGCGCATCACGGACTTCTTGTCGAGTACGGCTGCCATCGCCTTGCCCTCCGTCAAACTTCCTGAACTCACGCGGCCCTCTCGGCCGGCAGCTCCGCGACCTGCTCGCGCCGGGCCGGCGACTGCGCCGCGGCCGGGCGCTCTTGCAGGCGCCGCTCCAGCTCCAGCACGCGCGCCTCCAACTCCTCGACGCGCCGCCCCTGCCGGTGCACGGTCTTGAACAGGCTGTCGAATGTCTCCCAGATCGCGTCGCTCACCGTCTTTTCGCCCTTCCGTTTCAGCCGGAACCGCATGGTCGCCGCCCCGCGCTGTTTCATACGTGAAACAGTGTACCACGGGTTCCCGGTTGTTGCAAGCATAAAACAAAGTGTTGCATCCGAAATTTTCTTGTGCTATGTTCGGGGCTGGAAAGGGGCGCGCCCGTCCGCCCGGAGGTGAGCTGAGGGGGCGGGGACGCGCCGAAGGAGGCCGAAAATGGCAGATCAGTCGAAGAGTTTAGTGAACACGGTGGAGCTGGGGCGGGCCATCCGCCGCAAGCGCGAGGAGATGGGGCTGTCTCTGCGCGACGTGGCGGACGAGACGGGCGTCTCGGCCTCCACTCTCTCGCGCATCGAGAACGGCACGGGCAAGCCCGACGCCGACAACATCGCGCGCCTGACGGGCTGGCTCAACATGCCGATGGAGCGCGTGATGGGCGGTCAGCCGGCCGACGCCGCCGGCGAGTCGCTCGCCGCCGCCGTCCACTACTTCCCGCACGAGGCCACGCCCGACATCGTCGAGGCGCACCTGCGCGCCGACCGCAACCTGACGCCCGAGACGGCCAAGGCCCTCTCGGAACTCTTCCGCGTCGCCTACGCGCAGTTCAGCGCCCCCGGCACCGACTCCCGCGGGCGCAAGCGGAAGTAAGAGAAGTTTCGCTTCAGGGCCGGAGTTTAAGTTCATCAGGCGCTCGACTCGCGGAGGGTTGGGCGCCTGTTCGTTTCAGCGCACCACGGAATCCTCGCTCTGGGCCGGATTCGATTCCGGCGGCAATCTGAAAAACTCCCGATCAGATGCGAACCTTTAAAGGAGAGAGAAGCATGTCAGCGAAGGCGAACTTTATTCCGGAAGGCTATCACAGCGTGACGCCGTACCTGTGCGTGGACGGGGCGGCCCGCGCCATCGAGTTCTACAAGGAGGCGTTCGGGGCGACCGAGGTCATGCGCATGGAAGCCCCCGGCGGGAAGATCGGGCACGCGGAGATCAAGGTCGGCGACTCCGTCATCATGCTCGCCGACGAGCACCCCGAAATGAACTTCCGCAGCCCGCAGTCGGTCGGCGGCATTTCGGCCCACTTCATGATCTACGTCGAGGACGTGGACGCGCGCGTCGAGCGCGCGGTCGCCGCCGGGGCGAAGCTGACGCGGCCCGTCAAGGATCAGTTCTACGGCGACCGGACGGGCGGCGTCGAAGACCCCTTCGGTCACCACTGGTACATCGCCACCCACCTCGAAGACCTCTCGCCCGAAGAGATCAAGCGGCGCTTGGAGGCCGAGATGGCGCAGCACGCGGGCGCGCAGGCGTGACACCCGCGGGGGGGCGGCTTCGCGCGCGGGGTCGCCCCTCCCCTTTCGACAGACGGCTAACGGACACGGGGGAGTTTTGCGTTTCAGGGCGGTCTACGGCGTTGACTTCAGCGGGGCGCGCCTCGCCGGGCGCAACACTTGGGTCGCGCGGGTCGAACGGCAGCGGCGCGGGGCGGGCGGGAGTCCGTACAGGCTGACGACGCTGGCGCGGCTTGAGGACTTGTGCGGGACGGCCGAGCGCGGGGCGGCGCTGGGTCATCTGGTGGAGTTGATCGCGCGCTCCGAGCAGTCCCTGTGGGCGCTGGACTTCCCCTTCGGGCTGCCCGTGGAGGTGATGGGCGAGGGCGCGCGCTGGGGCCGCCAGTTCGAGTTCCTGCGCGAGTGGGGCGAGGACGATTACGGCGTCGGCCTTGAGTGCATCCGGCGCGCGGAGAGTCTGGGGCGCGAGAAGCACATCCGGCGTCTGACCGACATCGAAGAGAAGGCCCCCTTCGACCCCTACCACTACCGCATCATCTACCAGACCTTCTACGGCATGCGCGACGTGCTCGGCCCGCTCCGCCGCCGCCGGCAGACGGCCATCCTCCCTTTCCAGTACCGGCGGCTGGCGGGCGCGCGCCGCGTCCTCGTCGAAGCCTGCCCGGCCTCGACCCTGAAGCGTCTGCGGCTGCCGCACCAGAACTACAAGCAGCCCGAGGGCGGCCCGCTCACGCCCAAGCGCAGGCGCACGCGGCGCGCCATCCTCGACGGCCTCGCCCGCCACGTCTCGCTGCCCGACACCGACCGCCGCCGCATCATGCGCAACGGCGGCGGCGACGCCCTCGACGCCGTCCTCGCCGCCCTCGGCGCGATCAACTCTTGGCGCCTGAGCGACCACGACCTCATCGCCCGACACCGGCGCTACCCGCGCGAAGGCCGCCTCTACGTCTGAGACGATTAAAAGTGAAACGCCCGGCCGGGGCGGGTATAATTCGAGCCGTGGACACGGAACAGCTGCCGCCGACGTTCAAGGGACGACAGTACGAGATTCGCGCGCTGGGGCTGCGCGACTTCGCCGGTCTGCGTAAAGACGACGAGGCGCTCGACCCGTTCGAGCTGGCCTACTTCGCCAAGCTGATGGTCATCAGCTTCGAGGAGATACAGGGCCTGTCGGAGGAGACGCGCGAGCACCTGCTCGGGTCGGGGGCCAACGACTGGTCGGGCGGGACGGCCTCGCGGCCTTTGCCGAACGGGTGGCGGCTCGTCATCCTCAACCCGAAGCACGGCAAGGCGCGCAACAACGCGACGCTGATGGAGGAAGTCTGCCACGTCTTCCTCGGCCACAAGGCCAACCGCCTCTCCATCGTCGCGCAGAACAAGCAGGGCAAGACCGTCGCCCGCGACTACAACGAGGCCGACGAGGAGGCGGCCTACGCCGTCGGCGCGGCGGCCCTCGTCCCTTACGCCGGGCTGCGCCGCCTGATGCGCCGCGGCAAGACCTCCATCGAGATGGCGCGCCACTTCAACGTCAGCCGCGAGCTGGTCGAGTACCGCCTCAAGGTCTGCCGCCTCTGGGCCGAGTACCGCGAGCGGCACCCGGAAGAGGACGCCGCGCGCGAGCTGCGCCGCAGAACCTTCAGCGCCGCGCAGGGCGGCAACAACGGCAACCAAAGCAGTAGCCAGTAGCCAGTAGTCAGTGGCCGGTAGAAAACTTTCGGCGGCGCACCTTGAGCATGTCGGCGTCAGCGGCCTTAACGCAGGGCCTACTGGCTACTGGCTACTGACTACTTTTCCTATGCCCGAACCCCGCCCCGAAGCGGACAGCCTCCCCTCGCGCGAGCGGCTGCGCGAGTTGCGCGACCGCATCAAGCTCTTCATAGACTACCGCGCCTTCTACCTCCGCTACTGCCCGGAGGCGCGGCAGTCGGGCGCGCGCCTCCACGCGCTGTGCCCCATCCCCTCGCACGCGCACAGCGGCAGGGGGCACCCGAGCCTTTCGATTGATCTACAGCAGGGCCTCTTCAACTGCTTCTCGCGCGGCGAGGGCGGCGACTGCATCACCTTCTACGAGCTGATGCACGGCGTCAGCTTCCCGCGCGCCGTCAGCGAGATGGCGCGCGACCTCGGCCTCGGCCGCCGCGGCGTCAGGCGCCCCTCGCTCGCGCAGCGCGCCGCCGCCGACGCGGCCGAGGCCGAGAGCTTCGAGCCGCTCGACCCCGAGGCGACGGCCGCCCTCTGCGAGAAGTTTCTGGAGGTGTGCCGCGGCGAGGATCAGATGGAGGGCGTCCGCTACCTCGCGCGCCGCGGCATCGACGCCGCCACGGTCAGGCGCGCCGGCGTCACCTACTTCCCGCGCCGCGCCTACCGCCGCGTCATGCGCCGCATGCTTGAGGGCTTCCCCCTCGAAGAGTTGCGGCGCGCCGGCCTCTTCAACCGGCGCGAGCACCTCACCTTCTACCGCCACCGCCTGCTCTTCCCGTTCGTCATCGGCGGGCGGGCGCGCTACCTTCAGGCGCGCACGACCGCGCCCGGCGTCGAGCCGCGCTGGCACAACCTGCGCGGCCCCGTCCCCGCGCTCTACAACGCCGACGCGCTCGCCGGACTTGAGGACGGCGCGACCGTCTACCTCGTCGAGGGCTTCACCGACACGCTGACCCTGACGGCGCGCGGCCTCGCGGCGGTCGGCCTCGTCGGCGCGGGCGGCCTCAAGGAGGAGTGGCTCGCGCCGCTCGGCAGGGCTTCGAGCGCGCCCACGTTGTAGAGCGCCGGGACGGGGCCGCGCAGGTTGTGCCAGCGCGGCTCGACGCCGGCCGCGGTCGTGCGCGCCTGGAGGTAGCGCGCCCGCCCGCCGACGACGAACGGGAAGAGCAGGCGGTGGCGGTAGAAGGTGAGGTGCTCGCG
>DATMVI010000463.1:0-4894 GCA_035563275.1 Pyrinomonadaceae bacterium | reverse complement strand
CGACGCCCGCTGCGCGCAGGCGCTCGACGGCGGTCTCGTGCCCGGCGCGCAGGGGGTTGAGGCGGAAGGCGGCGGGCGCGTTGGCGTTGTTGGCGCGGGCGAAGGCCGCGGCCTCCGCGGGGCCGAAGGCGTCTGCCCAGCGCCGGATGAGCCATTCGGGGTGTGAGGTCTCGACGGCGGCGCGCGCGAGCGGGTCTGTGACGGCGGCGGCCGGGTCGAACTCCTTCTCGCGGTCGGCGCGGCGCAGGACGGCGTTGACGAAGGGCGCGGCCGAGCGCAGTCGCGCGGCGTGGACGAGGTTGACCGACTCGTTGACGGCGGCGCGCGCCGGCACGCGCGTGAGGAAACGCAGTTGGTACAGCCCGAGGCGCAGGGCGCGGCGGACGGGCGCGTCGAGCTGCGAGCTTTCGCGGCCGGCGAAGTGTTCGGCGACGCGGTCGAGCCACGACTGCCGGCGCAGCACGCCCAGCACCAACTCGTAGCAGAGCGCGCGGTCTTCCGGCGAGAGTTCGACGCCGGCCAGCAGCGGCGCGGCGAACGCGCCCTCCTCCTCGACGCGCCGCAGAATCTCGAAGGCCGCGCCCCGCGCCGGCGAGACGGCGCCGCCCTTCCCCTCCGGCTTCGCACGGCGCTTGACGACGCGCACACGCCCGCTCATTCGGAACTCCCCTCGCCGGCCTCAGCCCAGACGCTCGCCCGCCGCGACGCGCAGGCCGTTGATTAAGTCGCGCGCGCCCATGCGCTGTTTGCCTTCCGGCTGCGCTTCCCGCAGGCGCAGGGCGCTCGCGCCGCCGCAGGCCACGACGAGTTCGTCGCCGCGCGCCGAGACGATTTCGCCGGCCGCGAAGCCCGCGGCCTCGCCCGGCGCGCCCGCGGCGACGGGCTCCGCGCCCCAGACGACGAGTCGCCGGCCTTTATGGAACGTGTAGGCGTTCGGCCACGGCTGGAAGCCGCGGACGCGGCGCTCGATGTCGGCCGCGCCGAGCGCCCAATCAATCAGGCCGTCTTCCCTCTTGAGAATCGGCGCGTGCGTGGCCGCGGCGTCGTCCTGCGGGCGCGGCTCGATCTCGTCAAGTCGCGCGAGCGTTTCGGCGAGCAGCTCCGCGCCCGCGTGCGACAGCCTTTCGAGGAGTTGCGGCGCCGTCTCGCCGTCTTTAATGGCCGTCGCCCGTTGCAGCAGGATGGCGCCCGTGTCCAGCCCCTCGTCGATGAGCATCGTGGTGACGCCCGTCTCCTGTTCGCCGCGCACGAGGGCCCAGTTGACGGGCGCGGCCCCGCGGTACTTCGGCAGCAGCGAGAAATGCAGGTTCAGGCACCCGCGCCGCGGCGCGCACAGGAAGGTCGCCGGCAGGATGCGCCCGTAGGCGACGACCACGGCCGCCTCGGCCCCGTGCGAGCGGAAGAGTTCTATCGCCTCCGGCGTCTTTATCTTCGACGGCTGGTAAACCGCCAGCCCCTCCGAGAGCGCGAACTCCTTGACCGGCGAGGCCCGCAGGTGTTTGCCGCGCCCCGCCGGCCTGTCCGGCTGAGTCCACACGGCCGCCACCTCGTGCCCCTCCTCGACGCACCGCCGCAGCGCCGGCACGGCGGAGTCGGGGGTGCCCATGAAGACAAGACGCATAAAAGAAGTAGACAGTAGTCAGTAGTCAGTAGTCAGTAGGCCCGGCGTGTCGCATTGACGCCGACGCCGGAACCGTTCGACAGCGGAACTCTTTTCTGCTGTCTACTGACTACTGTCTACTGTCTACTGCTTTTAGATTGCCCCGCGCTTCTCCTTGTTCGTGTAGCCGGGGCGGATTTTTTCGGAGACGACTTTGGCCTGCATGAAGAGGCCGAGGTAGTCGCGGCCGCCGGCTTTGGAGTCCGTGCCGCTCATGTTGAAGCCGCCGAAGGGGTGGACGCCGACGAGCGCGCCCGTGCACTTGCGGTTGAGGTAGAGGTTGCCGACGTGGAACTCGCGCGCGGCGCGCTCCAGCTTTTCGGGGTCGTTGGTGTAGACGGCGCCGGTCAACCCGTACTCGGTGTCGTTGGCTATCGCCAGCGCCTCGTCGAAGTCGGCCGCGCGGATGCACGCCAGCACCGGCCCGAAGATTTCCTCCTGCTCGACGCGGTCGCCGGGCTTCACGTCGGCGATGACGGTCGGCTCGATGAAGAACCCCTGCTCGCCGTCCGTCCCGCCGCCCGCCACGAGGCGCCCGCCGTCCTCCTGCCCCCACTCGATGTACTGGCTGATGGTCTTGAAAGCCTTCTGGTTGATGACGGCGCTCATCGTCGTCGAGGGGTCGGTCGGGTCTCCGACTTTGATCTTCGCCGTCCCCTCCACGATCTTCCGCACGACCGTGTCGTAAACGTCGCCGTGGATGATGGCGCGCGAGCAGGCCGAGCACTTCTGCCCCTGAAAGCCGAAGGCCGAGGCGACGACGCCCGCGGCCGCCTCGTCCACGTCCGTGTCCGCGTCGACGATGATGGCGTCCTTGCCGCCCATCTCCGCGACGACGCGCTTGATCCAGATTTGCCCCTTCTGCGCTTTGGCCGCGCGCTCGTTGATGCGCAGGCCGACCTCCTTCGAGCCGGTGAAGGCGACGTAGCGCGTCAGCGGGTGATCGACGATGATGTCGCCGACCTCGCCGCCCGCGCCCACCATGAAGTTGACGACGCCGGGCGGCATCCCGGCCTCTTCGAGCAGCTCGAAGAATTTGTAGGCGATGGCCGGCGCGTCCGAAGAGGGCTTGAGGACGACCGTGTTGCCCGTGACGACGGAGGCGACCGTCATGCCCGCCATGATGGCGAGCGGGAAGTTCCACGGCGGGATGACGACGCCGACGCCGAGCGGGATGTATTCGAGCCGGTTCTCCTCGCCTTCGATGCGCGTCAGGGGCTGCGGCGCGGCGTAGCGCAGCATCTCGCGCGCGTAGAACTCGCAGAAGTCGATGGCCTCGGCGGTGTCCCCGTCGGCCTCGGGCCAAGACTTCGCCACCTCGTGAACCATCCACGCCGAGAAGTAGTGCCGGCGCTCGCGCAGGAGCGAGGCGACGCGGAAGAGGAGGTCTGCGCGCTGCTGCGGGAGCGTGCGCGACCACGTCTTGAAGGTCTCGTTGGCGCGCTCGACCGCGGCGCGCGCCAGCTCGGCGTCGGCCTTGTGGAAGCGGCCCACGACCTCGGTCTTGCGCGCCGGGTTGTAGCTCTCGTGGAAGTTGCCCGTCACCACGCGCTCGCCGCCGATGACGAGCGGGTATTCGCGCCCCAGCTCCGACCTCACGCGCTCCAGCGCCTCGCGCATGGCGCGCGCGTTCTCCTCTTTCGTGAAGTCCGTGAAAGTCTCGTTGCGGAACTCGTCCTGCTGCATCTGCTGCATAAGCCGCTCCTTAAAGAAGTGATGAATGGCGAGGCCGTAGACGGAACTCGGCCGTCTGCTCTACAAACCTTCGCGCGCCCTGTCTAACTGTGCAGTTGCCTCATGCTAACACAGCGCAAAACGGTACCGCGAGCGGGAGCGGGCGGGTCGAGTTTCGTCAACGTCAACCCGCCCGCCGCCGCCCGCGGTACCGTTTTTGTCGTCCGCCGCTAGACCCAGCGGCCCTGCTTCTGGAGTCTCTTGATCTTGCGCCTGACCAGCTCGCGCTTGAGCGGGGTGGTGCGGTCGAGGAAGACGATGCCGTCGCAGTGATCCGTCTCGTGGAGCATGCAGCGGGCTTCGAGTTCGAGGCCGTCGAACTCGAACTCCTCGCCGCTCACGTCCTGCGCGCGGACGACGGCGCGCAGGCTCCGCTTCACGGGGAAGAAGATGCCGGGGAACGACAGACAGCCCTCGTCGCCCGTCTGGTCGCCCTCGACCCTCAGCACGACCGGGTTGACGAGCGCTACGCGCGCCGAAGGGTCTTGTCCGCCCGAGCAGTCCATCACGAAGAGCCGCCGCGAGACGCCCACCTGCGGCGCGGCCAGACCCACGCCGCGCGCCGCGTACATCGTCTCGAACATGTCCGAGACGAGCCGCCGGAGCCCTTCGTCAAACTCCGTCACGGGCTCGCCCGGCGTCTCCAGCACGCGCTCGCCGTATTTTACGATCTCTAAAAGGGGCATCGCCGAACTTCACCCTCCCCGACTCTCTTCTCAAGCCGCCGGCGCGCTCAACGCGCGCCCCCGGCCGACAGTTTACAACACAAGACGAAGTGCTTGCCAGTAAGTACTTTAGAAGTTTGCGCGCGCCCCTGAGTTGCACCGCCCCCGCTTGCGTCCGACGACGCCCGCCCCCGTTTATCGCCCCCCGGCTCAGTAATCTCGGCCGCACCGGCAAGGTTTTTCCCGCACCGGCGGCGATTTCGCCCGCACCGGCTCGCTCTCGCACGCACCGGCGGCAATTTTGCCCTGCTAAGGCTCGACTGTACGTCCGCACCGGCAAGCTTTTCGTCGCCCCGCCGAGATTTCGCCCGCACCGGCACGGTCTTGCGCCGCACCGTTTGAACTTGTCGCCCGCACCGGCAGGCTCTACACGTGCGGGCGGCGATTTATCCTCGTCGTGTGCCGTCTCGCACGTGTTTATGGCGTCTGAACGGGTGCGGGTGGGAGTTCTCTTCGCGCGGGTGCCGATTTTCCGGCGCGGGCATGAAGTTGCGTATCTGTCTTTGGGGTTTTACCCGCGCTGCTGCCGTTTGTTAGTTTGCGGGAACGAATCCTTGTCTGCGCTCCCCGGACTCACACGCGCACGCAGCGATTTTCGCCCGGACTGCATCGTCTCGCACGTGTTTATGGAGTCTGGACGGCGGCGGGCGCGGATTTTTCCCGTGGCGTGAAGGTCTGCCCCAAAATTACGGCGGGGCCGCGCACGCGCCCGCTCGGACGTACGCGGCCCCGCCCCACACCCGCCTGTCCTTACGCGGGCGTGCTCGCGCGCGCC
>DATMVI010000462.1:0-7340 GCA_035563275.1 Pyrinomonadaceae bacterium | reverse complement strand
CTGACCCGGAACCCGGAACCGTTTATGAGCGCGCGGGCCTCCGCGACGGGCGGCGCGGGTTTTAATGTATGCCGGCCGCGGGGCGATTCCGTTATAATGCGCGGCCGCCGCGCCCGGCGGCCTTGAAGACGTGGGATCACTTTCCGCAGGAGGGCGGGGGATGTCGAAGCCTTTGGCGTGGGTGCGGGTCGCGCGCGCGTTGGCCGCGGCGGCGGTCATTTGCGGGTGCGCCTTCGGGGCGTCGGCGCGGCAGGCGTTGACGCCGGCGCAGGCGGCCGAGCGGGTGCGGGCGCGCTACACGAAGTACGAGTACCTGATCCCGATGCGCGACGGCGCGCGCCTCTTCACGGCCGTCTACGTGCCGAAGGACTCTTCGCGCCCCTACCCGTTCATGCTCGTGCGCACGCCCTACTCGGTCGCGCCCTACGGCGTGGACAACTACCGCGCCGGCCTCGGCCCCTCGGAGCACTTCGAGAAGGAAGGCTTCATCTTCGTCTATCAGGACGCGCGCGGGCGCTACATGTCGGAGGGCGAGTTCCAGCAGGTGCGGCCGCACGTGCCCGACAAGCGCGGCCCGAAAGAGATCGACGAGAGCACGGACACCTACGACACCGTCGAGTGGCTTTTGAAGAACGTCGCGAACCACAACGGGCGGGCCGGGATGTGGGGCGTCTCGCAGCCGGGCTTCCACGTCGCCGCCGGCATCATCGACACCCACCCGGCGCTGAAGGCCGCCTCGCCGCAGGCCCCGACGGCCGACTACTTCATGGGCGACGACGTGTACCACAACGGCGCGTTCATGCTCGCCGCCAACTTCGGCTTCTACTCGTCGTTCGTCCCGCGCGCCGGCACGCCCGCGCCGCCCCCGCGCCAGCGCGCCGACTTCGACCCCGGCACGCCCGACTCCTACGAGTTCTTCCTCGGCCTCGGCCCGCTCGCGACCGTCAACGAGCGCCTCCTCGGCGGCCGCGCCCGCTACTGGCAGGAGATCGTAGACCACACCACCTACGACGACTTCTGGAAGCGGCGCTCGCTGTGGCGCTTCATGTCGGGCGTGCGCGCGGCCGTCCTGAACGTCGGCGGCTGGTTCGACGCCGAAGACCCCGTCGGGCCGTTCCACATCTACCGCGCCGTCGAGCAGAAGAACCCCGGCGCCGTCAACCTCCTCGTGATGGGGCCGTGGCGTCACGGCGGCTGGACGCGCCAGCCGGGCGACCGCCTCGGCAACGTCTCGTTCGCCTTCAAGTCGGCCGAGGTCTACCGCGAGCAGATCGAGTTCCCGTTCTTCATGCGCCACTTGAAAGACCAGCCGGCCGAGCTGCCCGAGGCCTTCATGTTCCTCACCGGCATCAACGAGTGGCGGCGCCACGGCGCGTGGCCGCCCGCCGGGGCCGCGCCCCTCACGCTCTACTTCCGCGAGGCGGGCCGCCTCGCCGCCGGGCAGCCGGCCGAAGAGGGGCGGAACGTCTTCGACGAGTACACGAGCGACCCGAACCGCCCCGTCCCCTACCTCGGCTACGTGACCGACGACTGGCAGTCCGAGTACGTCACCGAAGACCAGCGCTTCGCCGCGCAGCGCCCCGACGTGCTCACCTACGTGACCGAGCCGCTCGAAGCGGACCTCGTCGTCGCCGGGCCGGTGAAGGTGCGCCTCCACGTCTCGACCTCGGGCACGGACTCGGACTTCGTCGTCAAGCTCGTCGACGTGTACCCCCCGACCTACCCGCAGCCGCCCGCGCCCGAAGGGCAGCCCGCGCCGCCCAACGCCGTCCGCATGGGCGGCTACCAGCAGCTCGTCCGCGGCGAGCCGTTCCGCGGCAAGTTCCGCAACTCCTTCGAGCGCCCCGAGCCTTTCACCCCGAACCAGCCCGCGGCCATCAACTTCGAGCTGCCCGACGTTTACCACGCCTTCCGCCGCGGCCACCGCCTGATGATTCAGGTGCAGAGCTCTTGGTTCCCCCTCGTCGACCGCAACCCGCAGAAGTTCATGGAGATCCCCAGAGCCGCGGCCGCCGACTTCCAGAAGGCCACCCAACGCCTCCACCGCTCGCGCCCGCTCAGCTCCTCAATCACGCTGCTGATCGAGGGCCAAGCGCCGCGCCTTTAGCTGTATAATTGCGGCCCCGCATCACTTCAGAGACATAGTTGTCGTGCTTAAAAGACGAGGGGGGAGTTCATCAGCTTCGGCTACTCCTTCAGCGTCTTGAGCGAGAGGACGACGGCGGTGCCGATGCTGCCGCAGGCGACGAGGAGGAGGAGGAGGGGGAGCGAGTTGAGGCGGTAGGCGGAGAGCAGGATCGAGGGCCAGAGCAGGAGCAGCGTGTAGACTTTGGCGCGCAGCGGCAGGCCGCGCCGCTCCTTGATGTTGGTGATGTAGGGGCCGAGGTACTTGTTTTCGAGCAGCCGCCGGTTGAGCCGCTCCGACCCGCGCACGAAGCAGGCCGAGGCCAGCAGCAGGAACGGCGTCGCCGGCAGCAGCGGCAGCACGATGCCCAGCACGCCGAGCCCGACGCACACGACGCCCACCGTGTTCAGCGCGATTTTAGTCAGCAGGCTCATCGGGACAAAGACCCTTCGACGGGAACATCCTAACAGTAGCCGGTAGCCGGTAGCCAGTAGTCAGTAGCGCTTCCGCGCCGCGACGGCTGACGCCGACGCCCTGACGATTCATTGCCGAAGCTCTTCCTGCTGACTACTGACTACTGGCTACTGCCTACTCCTTCTGTGGACGCGGCCGCGGAGTTGGTTTATGCTGCACGCTCCGCGTCTCGATTCATCCTTCACAGGGAGCGTATCCGAAATGTCAGAATTCTCGTGCCGCCTCGCGCGGGCGGCCCTGTCCGTCGCGCTGCTGTGCGCGCTCGCGCCGCGGGCGGCGGCGCAGCAGCAGGAGCCGGCGGCCGCGCCCGACCCGGCCTCAGACCCCTCGGCCGAGATCAAGTCTTACGAGCGGCTGGAGTGGCGGCAGATCGGCCCGGCCAACATGGGCGGGCGCACGGCCGACGTGGAGGGCGTGCCCGGCGACCCCTCCATCGTCTACGTCGCCACCGCCTCGGGCGGACTGTGGAAGACGACCAACGGCGGCGTGCGCTGGACGCCGGTCTTCGAGCGGCAGGGCACGATCTCGATCGGCGACATCGCGCTCGAACCCGGCAACCCCGACGTGGTCTGGGTCGGCACGGGCGAGTCGAACGTGCGCAACTCGGTCTCGTTCGGCGACGGCGTCTACAAGTCGACGGACGGCGGCAAGACGTGGCAGCACGTGGGGCTGCGCGACTCCGAGCGCATCTCGCGCGTCCTCGTCAGCCCGCGCGACCCCGACACCGTCTACGTCGGCGCGCTCGGCCACGCCTTCGGCCCCAACGAGGAGCGCGGCGTCTACGTGACGAACGACGGCGGGCGGACGTGGCAGCGCACGCTCTTCGTCGACAACGAGCACGGCGTCGCCGACATGGACATAGACCCCTCGAACCCGAACGTCGTCTACGCCGCGATGTGGAAGTTCCGGCGGACGCCGTGGACGCACACCTCGGGCAGCGAGAAGGGCGGCGTCTTCCGCTCGCTCGACGGCGGGCGGACGTGGAAGAGGCTCGAAGGCGGCCTGCCGAAACTCGTCGGCCGCATCGGCGTGAAGGTCGCGCCGTCGAACCCCTCGACCGTCTACGCCATCACCGAGTCGAAGGACGGGACGCTGTGGCGCTCGGACGACCGCGGCGAGACGTGGCGCAACGTCTCGAAGGAGACGCGCATCGTCTCGCGCGGCTTCTACTACACCGACCTGCGCGTCGACCCCCGGAACGAGAACCGCGTCTACGCCGTCGCCTCCACCCTCTTCGTCTCCATCGACGGCGGCCGCACCTTCCGCTCGATCACGGGGCGCACGCACATCGACTACCACGCGCTCTGGATCGACCCGCAGAACCCGAAGCGGATGTGGCAGGGGCAGGACGGCGGCGTCGCCGTCTCCTACGACGCGGGCGAGACGTGGGAGTACGTCAACAACATGCCGCTCGGCCAGTTCTACCAGCTGTCGGCCGACAACCGCGAGCCGTTCTACAACGTGATGGGCGGCCTCCAAGACAACGGCACGTGGGTCGGCCCGTCGCGCACGCGCGAGCCGGCCGGCATCCTCAACGACGACTGGCGCATGATCTCTTTCGGCGACGGCTTCTTCGCCATCAACCACGCCGACAACCCCGACCTGTACCTCACCGAGTCGCAGGGCGGCAACATCGTCCGCACCGACATGCGGACGCGCGAGCAGCAGCTCGTCGTCCCCTACATGGGCGACGACGGCCCGGCCGAGACGGCCCGCTACCGCTTCAACTGGAACTCGCCCATCGTCCAGTCGCCGCACGACAAGGACACCGTCTACCTCGCCGGCAACGTCGTCTTCCGCTCCGAGGACTTTGGCCGGACGTGGGCCACGATCAGCCCCGACCTGACGACCAACGACCGCAGCAAGCAGAAGGACGCCGGCGGCCCCGTCGCCTTCGAGAACACGGGCGCGGAGTTTCACACCACCGTCATCAGCCTCGCCGAGTCGCCCCTGCGCGAGGGCCACATCTGGGCCGGCACCGACGACGGCAACCTGCAACTGACGACCGACGGCGGGAAGAGCTGGACGAACCTGACGAAGAACGTCCCCGGCCTCGCCGCCAACTCGCCCGTCTCGCACGTCGAGCCCTCGCGCGCCGACGCCGCGACCGCCTACGTCTCCTTCGACCGCCACATGCTCGACGACTTCCGCCCCTACGTCTTCAAGACGACGGACGGCGGGCGCACCTTCCGCGACATCACCGGCAACCTGCCGGCGAAGGCGCACGTCTGGGTGGTGCGCGAAGACCCGAAGAACCCGCGCCTGCTGTACGCCGGCACGGAACTCGGCCTCTACGTCTCCTACACGGGCGGCGGGACGTGGACGAGCCTCGGCCTGAAGAACCTGCCGCACGTCGCCGTCCACGACATCCTCGTCCACCCGCGCGACAACGACCTGATCCTCGCCACGCACGGCCGCTCGGTCTGGATCCTCGACGACGCCACGCCCGTCCAGCAGCTCACGCCCGAGGTCGCGCGCCGCGACGCGCACCTCTTCGACCTGCGGCCGGCGCTGCGGTTCACCACGAGGTTCACGCGCTACGGCATCGGCGACAAGGTCTTCACGGGGCCGAACCCGCCCTACGGCGCGCTCGTCAGCTACCACCTGCGCGAGAAGCCCGACGACAAGACGAAGGTCAGGATTCAAATCCTCGACGCGGACGGCAAGCTCGTCAGCGAGATGGAGAACGTGCCGAAGGAGAAGGGGCTCAACCGCGTCTCGTGGAACCTGCGCTACGGCGGGCCGCAGGTGCGGCGGCCGCCGACCGACGAGGAGACGCAGTTCACGGGGCCGCCGCGCGGGCCGCAAGTCCTGCCCGGAACCTACACGGTCAAACTCTTTGTCGGCGACAAGACGTTCGAGCGGCCCGTCGTCGTCCGCCTCGACCCGACCGTCAGCGCCTCGCCCTCCGACCTGCGCGCGCAGCTCGACATGACGCTCGCCCTGCGCGACATGCAGTCGGCGACGAACCGCGCGCTGCGGGCGCTCGACAGCCTCAAGTCTCAGCTCGAGTTCGTCGAGCGGACGGCGAAGGATCGTTTGGGCGAGGCCCCGAAGGAGCTGACCGACCGTCTGGCCGAGCAGAAGAAGCGCGTCGGGGAGTTGCAGAACCGTCTGGCGCAGCCCGAAGGCGGCCTCGGCTTCGAGGGGCGCGCGCAGCTCGTGGACAAGATCGGCTACCTCTTCTTCACCGTGGACAACGGGCACGTGGCCCCGACGCCGGCGCAGCGCGAACTCTACGCCGAGCTGCAAAAGGAGTTCGACGCGAAGATCGCCGAGGTCAACCGCTTCCTCCGCGAAAACGTCCCCCAGTTCAACGAGGTCTTGCGCCGCTTCGACGCCCCGACGCTGATGACGGGCAAGCCGATTGAAAGGCAGTAGACAGTAGTCAGTAGTCAGTAGCGCCCCGCGTTGACGTTGCCGACGCCAACACGCGAACGGTTCGCCGCCGAAGGTCTTTCTACTGACTACTGACTACTGTCTACCGTCTACTTGAGTATGTCCGCACAGGTCGCCATCGTTTTCGCCCTGACGTTCGTGATCCATCTGGTGGGGACGCTGGCCTACGCGCTGCGGATCGCGGGGGTGAGGACGGGGCGGGTGGCCGTCTCCTACGCGCTCTTCAACGTGCTGATGCTGGTCTCGCGCACGTCGAACACGTTTCAGGGGCCGCTCCTCGCCAAGCACGTCGAGGAGAACATCCTGCGCGGGACTACCGAGGGGGCCGAGGCCGACTTCCGCTGGCTCATCCTCGCCGCCTCGCTCGCCGCGACCGCCGGCGCGCTGCTCGTCCCGACCGCGCAGCGCGTCTTCACGGCCGCCATCGAGTCGTTCGGCCGCCGCCGCTCGGTGCCGCGCCTGCTTCTGGCGGGCCTCTCGCCGGCGGGGCTGAGGCGGGTGCGGCGGGCGGCGCGCGTGCCGGCGAGGGAGAACCTGACGGGGCTGCGCCTGCGGGGCGCGCCGCTGCGCGTCGCCTGCTACAACGTGCTGGCGACGGCGCTCATCACGGTCGGCGTCTTCGCGTCGCTGCACGCCGGCTACCTCAACCCGGAGCTGAGGGTCACGGCCAACAGCCTCTCGCCGGTCGTCAACGGGCTTTCGACCGTCCTGCTCTTCGTCTACATCGACCCGTACCTGTCGATCCTGACGGACGACGTGGTGGCCGGGCGCGCGACCGAAGCCTTCTTCCGCCGCGCGGTCGTCCTCTTCGCCGGCGGCCGCCTGCTGGGGACGCTGCTCGCGCAGCCGCTCCTCGTCCCGGCGGCGGAGGTCATCGTGCGGGTCGCCAAGCTTTTGTGAAACGGGCCGTTTAGAGTGGGGGCGGTTTTGGCCCGGCGCTTTTGCTTAAGTCGCCGCCCGTCGGCCAAGATAGACCTGACGGCCGACGACTTTCGACCGCGGTCGGAAACCCGAAGTCGGACACCGCAAGGGGACGCATGAGATCAAACGAGCCGCGGCTGAGCGTCGTGATGCCGGTGCGCAACGGGCGCGCGTTCCTCGACGAGTGCGTCCGGAGCGTCCTCGCGCAGACGTTCCGCGACTTCGAGTTCGTCATCCTCGACGACGCCTCCGACGACGGCACGACCGAACTCCTGCGCGAGTGGGCGCGGCGCGACGCGCGCATCCGCGTCGTCGAGTCGGCCCGCCCGCTCGGACTTTCGGGAAGCTCGAACGCCGTCGTCCGCGCCTCGCGCGCGCCGCTCGTCGCGCGCATGGACGCCGACGACGTGGCGCACCCCGA
>DATMVI010000461.1:0-4861 GCA_035563275.1 Pyrinomonadaceae bacterium | reverse complement strand
CCTCGCGCTCTCGTCGGCACCCGCGGCGGCGCAGACGGCCGCGCCGCAGGCGAACCCTCCGGCCGCCGCGGTCGCGCCCGCGCGCCCCGGTCAGGACATCCCCGACAGCGCGCGGCTCGTCACCGAGTTCGAGGTCAACGGCCTCAAGGTGCTCTTCAAGCGGCGCGAGGGCAGCGCCTCGGTCGTCGCCGGCCTCTTCCTGCGCGGCGGCGCGCGCAACGTCACGGCCGAGAACGCCGGCATCGAGGCCCTCATGCTCGACGTGGCGACCGAGGCCAGCGCCAACTTCCCGCGCGAGCGGATGCGGCGCGAACTCTCGCGCATCGGCACCACGATCAGCTACGGCGTCAACTACGACTACTCGGCGCTCTCGCTGGGCAGCACGCGCCAGCACTTCGACCGCTCGTGGGAGATTTTCACCGACGCGGCCCTGCGGCCCAGCTTCGCGCCCGAGGACTTCGCGCGCGTCAGGAACCGGCTCGTCGTCTCGCGCAACGACGACGAGGACACGCCCGACTCGCACCTCCAGGTCTTGCAGTCGCGCGTGGCCTACGCCGGCCACCCTTACCTTAACGACCCGCGCGGCACGGCCGCCACGGTCGCGCGCTTCACGGTCGAGGACGTGCGCCGCTACCACCAGCAGATGATGCAGACCTCGCGCCTCCTGCTCGTCGCCGTCGGCGACCTCGACCCCGACCAGTTCCGGCGCAAGGTCGAGTCCTCGTTCGGCAAACTGCCGCGCGGCGACTACAAGCCCACGCCCGTCCCGCCGCTCGCCTTCGACGCCCCGGCCGTCGAGGTCACGGCGAGGCAGTTGCCGACCAACTACGTGCAGGGCGTCTTCGTCGCGCCGCCCCTGAACTCGCCCGACTTCTACCCGATGCAGGTCGCCTCGTCGATCCTACAGAACCGCGTCTTCGTCGAGATACGCGCCCGGCGCAACCTCTCCTACGCGCCCGACGCCTTCCTGCGCGATCAGGGCGCGAACGTCGGCGGCATCTACGTCACCTCGACGGACGCCAACCTCTCGGTGCGCCTGATGCTGGCCGAGATCAACCGGCTCCAGAGCGAGGCGGTCACGCCGGACGATCTGACCGGCGTCGTGCAGCACTACCTGACGCGCTACTACCTCGGGCAGGAGACGAACGCGGCGCAGGCCGGCGAGCTGGCCAAGTACGAGTTGATCGGCGGCGGCTGGCGCAACTCGGCCGAGTTCATCGAGCGGCTGCGCGGCGTCACGCCCGACGACGTGCGCCGCGTCGCCCGCGCCTACATGCGCAACATCCGCTTCGTCTACCTCGGCAACCCGCAGAGCATCGACAAGAGCATCTTCACCGGGACGGCCGGGGAGTAAGAGAAGGCGACAAAGAGAAGGCGCAAGGCGGGGGGCAGTCAAAAACCGCGACCCGGTTTTTGACTGCCCCCCGCCTTGCGCCTTCTTAAATTCTCTACTTCTCGATCTCGCGGAGCAGCTTCTGGTGGAGCGCTTCGTCGAGCGGCCTGAGGCGGCGGGCCTGCGCGTGGGCCGAGGCGCGGTCGCCGAGTTCGTAGTAGGCGAGGGCGAGGTTGTAGTGGCCCTCGGCGAGGCCGGGGCGCAGGCCCACGGCGCGCTCGTAGGATTCGAGCGCCTTGCGGTAGTTGCCGGCGTAGTAGTAGGCGTCGCCGAGCTTGTTGAGCGCCTCGTAGGAGTCGGGTTCGAGCTTGAGCGCCTGCTCGAAGGCGCGGATGGCGTCGTGGTTCTTGCCCTGCTTGACCTTGCAGAAGCCGACCTGAAGCCACGCCTCGGCCCGCGACGGGTTGCGGTTGACCGCGTTCTCGAAGTGGCCGAGCGCGCTCTCGTAGTTGCCGAGCCAGAGCGAGTTCAGCCCGTTCTTGTACCACCAGTCGGCCTGCGCGTCGGCCGTGCGCCTGACCTTGCCGCGCGCCGCCAGCTCCCTGAAGCCCATCGGCTGCTCCGCGGGCCGCAGCTCCGCGAAGCGCGCCGCGCCGAGCGCGAGGTTGATGTTCTGCCCGTTCATCACGCGGATGGTGACGATGCCGACGACCTGCCCGCGCATGTTGAAGACGGGGCTGCCCGAGCTGCCGTGCGAGATGGGCGCGGTGATCTGAACGATGCGGCCGAGGCCGGGAACCTCGCGCACGGCCGAGACGATGCCGTCCGACACCGAGCCTTCGAGCCGCAGCGGGTTGCCGATGACGAAGATGCGCTCGCCCTCCTCGGGGACGGAGGCGGCGAGCGCGGCCACGTCGGCCCGCTCGGTCGGCATCACCACGCTCAGGAGCGCGAGGTCGCCCTCCTCGTCCATCGCCGACAGCCCCGTCACCTGATAGGTCTTGCCCTTGCCCTCGAACGTCCGCACCTCGACGCGCGACGCGCTCTCGATGACGTGGAGGTTCGTCAGGACTTGGCCGGGGCGGACGAAGAAGCCGCTGCCGGTGAGCGCGACTTCGCCGGACGCGTTGTAGGTGATGACGGAGGCGACCGCCGGCTTGACGCGCCGGATGAGTTCGGGGAGCGACTCCTCGGCGCGGACGCTGGCGGCGAAGAAGAGAAGGGCCAACAGGCCCAAGCACGGGGGAAGCTTGAGTCTCAACATCTTCAGGTTCTCAACGTCTATTGAGCCCCGGCGCGCGCGGCCCAAAAGGAGGGATGAAGGGTTGAACGCTTCCGCCGCCGGGTCTGGGCGCCCGGCGGCGGCGTGAGAACGATTATGCCGGGAAAAATTTGACTGTCAACCTAATTGTTGCAAAATTATTGTAAAGCGCGAAAAGCCCGGTAAAGTCGCGGGAAATTGTGCCGGATTGCTGTCGGGCGGGGGGCGGGCGGAGTTCAGGGGACGAGCGCGAAGGGCGCGGGGAAGACAGCCTTCTTCCCCGCGCCCTTCGCGCGCTTTCAGGCCCGGCGGGGCGCGTCTCGCGCCGCCCGGCTTCGGGCCGCGTCCTGACCGGCTTTACGGCATGATCGTGCCGACCACGTCGCCGTGCGGCGAGGTGGCGGTCTCGTCCTCCAGCGTAATCAGCAGGCCGAAGTCGTCGCGCGTGATCTCGCTCTTGATTTCGGCCTCGTTACGGTTGCCGGTGTTGACGACCTGCCCGAGCTTGGTGAACTTGTTGTCGGCCGAGACGGCCCACAGCGTGAACACCTTGCCGGCCGGCGACTCCTTCAACTCGTGGAAGCGCGCCGTGACCATCGTCGGGCCGTCCTTGCGCGGCTCGATGTTGAAGTTGACGCGCGAGCCGGTGAGCGCGCCCGTCAGGTTCACCTTGACCTGCGTGTCTTCGCCGCGCGCCATGCCCGGCACGTTCAGCATCGGCACGTTGTAGGGCGAGGTCGCGCCCGCGGTCGTCGTGGCCGCGACGCGCTCGCCGACGGGCGCGCCGCCCTCGCGGTCGGTGCTCGCCAGCGGCACGACGGCGAAGCCCTGCGGCACGGTGCTGCGGAAGGCGTAGGCCGTCTGCGGCCCGTAGGTCGTCAGGTTGGCCTCGGGCGAGAGGACGAGCATGAACTTGTCGAGCGGCGTCGTCAGCGTGTGCGTCACCGCGCCGTCCTTGAAGGTCAGCGGCCCGAGCAGCGTGGCCTTGCCCAACGGGTCGACGGCGTAGACGTTCAGGTTCGAGGTGGTCGCCGGCAGGCCCGACAGGTCGAGCGTGACCATCGTGTGGTCGGCCATGCGCATCACCTTCGCGCGCCCCTTCGCGGTCGAGAAGTCAGCGCCGGGCGCGAAGTCCACGACGACCTCCTTCTGCGCCGGGAACTCGACGACCGTCCACGAGCCGTCGGCGTTCTGCACGGCCTGCGTGGTCTGCGTCGTGGTGGTGGTCTGCGTGGTCGGCTGCGTCTGCGTCGGCTGCTGCGTGGTGGTCGTCTGTTGCGTCGTGGTGGTGGTCTGCGTCTGCGCGGGCTGCGCGGTGGTGTTTGTAGGTTGCTGCGTGGGCGTGGTCTGCGCGAGGGCCGCCGCCGACATCGCGGCGGTCAGCGCGAAGCTGCCCAAGAAACTAAACGAACGTGTGCTCATCTACTTTTTTCCCCTCCTTCAACTGGACTCAGTTATTTTTCTCCCGTTGATGAGTGTCCCGCCCGCGGCGGAACCAATGAAATGATGGCAATGAGCATGCCGCCGGAGCGAAATCGTGCGCTGACAGTAATTTAGCCGGATTCGACGGCCGCCGGTGGGGGCCGCAACGGAGGATTCCCGTACAAAAAAGTGTACGCAATTGGCCGCCGGAAAAGCCGGGGATCGAAGTTATCAGTTGTCAGTAAAGATAAAAAAACTGATGACTGACGACTGTCTTTTCGATTCACGGCTTACGGCTTTTGCGGATAGCGGAGCGTGAGGTCGGCGGGGCGTTGGCAGGGTTGGAGGTCGAGGGTGACGGCGGCGGCCTCGGCCTCGCGGCGCAGCCGGGCGCGGGCTTCGGCGTCCCAGAAGGGCGGTCGCGGGCGCGTCTCGTTCGGGTCGGCCGCGCGCACGACGAGCAGGTAGCGGCCGGGCGCGAGGTTTCGGAAGGTGAAGGAGCCGGCGGGCGTCGGGGTCGCTTCGGCGTAGCCCGGCAGGTCGTCGGCGCGCTCGCGCTCGGCCGGCACGAGGTAGACGCGCAGCGAGCCGAAGGGCGGCGAGCCGGCTTCGACGGAGACGCTGCCGGTGACCGCGGCCGCCCCGGCGGCGAGCTGGAAAGAGAGGCCGGCGAGCTGTTGCCCGTTGGCGAGCTGGACGGGGGCGTCGGCCGCGGGCCGCGCCGCCCCCGGCCTCGCGCCGCCGGCCGCCGCCGCGGGCAGCCGCACGGCGATGCGCGTGCTCGCCTTCGCGTCCAGCCCGCGCTTGCGGTCGATGTTCGCCCACGCCCACCAGCTCACTGCCTT
>DATMVI010000460.1:0-6105 GCA_035563275.1 Pyrinomonadaceae bacterium | reverse complement strand
GCCGCGCCGCCGCGTCGCCGGGCGCGTCCGCCCCGCCCCACTCGCGCAGCGCGCCCGTCCGCCAGCCGGCGCTGAGGTAGCGGTTGACGACCTCCTGCGGCTCGCCGTCGGCGACGACCTGCCCGCGTTCGAGCAGGACGACGCGGCGGCAGAGGCGCGTGACGGCCGGCAGGTTGTGCGAGACGAAGAAGACGGTGCGGCCCGCGCGGCGCACCTCGCGCATCTTGTCGAGACACTTCTGCTGGAAGGCCGCGTCGCCGACCGCCAAGACCTCGTCCATGATGAGGATTTCGGGTTCGAGGTGCGCCGCGACCGAGAAGGCGAGCCGCACGTACATCCCCGACGAGTAGAACTTGACCGTGGTGTCGATGAACTTCTCAAGCTCGGAGAAGGCGACGATCTCGTCGAACTTGCGCGCGATCTCGGCGCGGCGCATGCCGAGGATGGCGCCGCTCAGGTAGACGTTCTCGCGCCCCGTCAGGTCCGGGTGGAAGCCCGTCCCGACTTCGAGCAGCGAGCCGACGCGGCCGAAGATTTCGACCTCGCCCGTCGTCGGCCGCGTGATGCGCGAGAGGATTTTCAGCAGCGTGGACTTGCCCGCGCCGTTGTGCCCGATGATGCCGACCAGCTCGCCCTGCCTGACTTGCAGGTTGACGCCGCGCAGCGCCCAGAAAGTCCGCGCGTCCTCGCCCGCGCGCCGCAGCCTGCGCCACGGGGCCGCGAGCGCGCCCCCGACCAGCTCGCGGAAAGTCAGGTAGCCGGGGTGCAGCGCCCCGATGCGGTAGCGCTTGCCGACGTTCTCGATTCTGACGACAGGCTTCATTCGGTTATCGGTCATCAGTCATCAGTCATCAGTTATCAGTTCTTCGCCTTTACTGACAACTGATGACTGATGACTGACGACTTCTTAAATCACGTCGGCGAAGGTGTCTTCGAGGGCGCGGAAGACGTAGTAGCCGACGAGCAGGGCGACGACCGAGGCGGCGGCCGAGACGGCGACGAGCGGCCACGGGACGGGCGTGCCGGCGAGCGCGGCGCGGAAGCCTTCGAGGATGCCGACGAGCGGGTTGACGTAGAGCAGCCAGCGCCAGCCGTCGGGCACGATCTCGGTCGGGTAGATGACCGGCGAGGCCAGCATCCAGAACTGCATCGTGAAGGGCAGGGCGTGGCGCAGGTCGCGGTACTTGACCGTGAGCGCCGAGACGAGCATCCCCGCCCCGAGCGCGAGCAGCGCCGCGAGCGCGACGAAGGCCGGCGCGAGCAGCAGCGAAGGCGTCAGCCCGACGCCGTAGTAGGCGGCGAGGCCCACGAGCAGCACGGAGGCGATGGCGAGGTCGACGAGGCCGGCGCCGACCGCCGCGGCCGGGATGAAGGCGCGCGGGAAGAAGACCTTCGTGACGAGGTTCGAGTTGCTGACGAGGCTGTAGGTTCCGCTCGTCACGCCGCTGGAGAAGAACGTCCAGAGGAGCAGGCCCGAGTAGGCGAAGAGCGGGTAGGGGAGCGGCCCCGAGTCGAGGCGCGCGAACTTGCCGAAGACGAGCGCGGCGATGAGCATCGTCGCCAGAGGCTGGATGACGACCCAGAGCGCGCCCATCAGGGTCTGCTTGTAGCGCACCTTGATGTCGCGCCACGTCAGGAAGTAGAGCAGCTCGCGGTAGGCCCAGAGGTCGCCGAGGTTGAGCTGCACGCCCGACTCCTCCGACCTGACGAGGACGCGCGGCCCGCGCGCCTCCCCCTCGTCGTCGGTGCTGGCGGCGCTCTGGAGTGTCGGCGGGGCGGGCGCGGGGGCGAGACTCCGCCCCGTCGTGTCGCTGGTCTTCAGGCTCATCTGAGGCGGCCAGTCTACCAAGAAAGCAGGCGGAAGGAAAAAGGCGTAAAAGCCGTCAATGGTGAATCGCGAACCGTTAAAAGCCCTCTTCGGTGCTCGGTTTCGTCTTTACCGATGACTGACAACTGAGAACCGACAACTTGTCTTCACGATTCGCGGCTCAGGGCTTTTACGTCTCTATCGTCCCGTACTTTTCGGCCGCCCGTTCGCGGCGGCGGGCGTCGCGGCGGCTGAGGAGTCGGCCGGGGAGGAGGAGGCGGAGGAGGAGGCGGGCGGCGGTCGCGGCGCCGGCCCCGCGGAGGTTGGCGCGCATCAGGCGCAGCGCCTCGCGCTTGTCGCCGAG
This sequence comes from Pyrinomonadaceae bacterium, assembly GCA_035563275.1. Classification (GTDB taxonomy): domain Bacteria; phylum Acidobacteriota; class Blastocatellia; order Pyrinomonadales; family Pyrinomonadaceae; genus QHXN01. The sequence goes on along the minus strand of DATMVI010000460.1, from coordinate 3,934 downwards.
GCGGAGGAAGTCTTCGGCGCGCGAGAAGCGGAGGCGCGCGTGCAGGCGCGCGAGTTCCGCTTCGCCGAGGCCGTGGGCCGGGAGCACGCGGCGCTGCGCGGCGAGTTGCTCTTCGAGCATCATCCGCTGGGCGCGGCTCGTGTTCGAGCCGTGGCGGCGCCACGCCGCGAGCGGCCGCGGGTCGAAGGCGAACTCGCCCTCGGGCGCGAGCCGCAGGTAGAGCTCGTAGTCTTCGAGCCGCGCTCGCTCGTTCCAGCCGTGGCGGGCCACGGCCTCGCGCCGGTAGACGACCGTCGGACTCATCGGCGCGACCGTCCGCAGCAGCATCTCGCGCGCGTCGCCGTCGGCGTAAGCCGCCCAGTCGCTCGTGCTGTCGGTGACGCGGTTCGCCTCGTCGATGAGGAAACAGTGTCCGTAGGCGAGCACGGCGCGGGGGCGCGCGCCGAGCAAACGGGCGCGCGCTTCGAGGAAGCCGGGGAGCCAGAGGTCGTCCGAGGCGAGGTAGGCGAAGAACTCGCCGCGGCTCTCGGCCAGCCCCTCGTTGAGCGTGGCGCAGAGGCCGCGGTTCGGCCGCGCGACCAGCTCGCAGGGGAAGGGGCAGCCGGCGAGTTCGCGCTCGATGACGCGCAGCGAATCATCCTTCGAGCCGTCGTCGATGACGACGAGCCGCGCCGGCGAGAGCGTCTGCCGGAAGATGGAACGCAGCGCCGCCCCCACGAACCGCTCGTGGTTGAACGACGGCACGACCACCGAAACTTCGGCCGCTGGGTGCTCTCGGGACAAGGGTGCGAAAAAGAGCGGGCGGTGGTCGGTGGAAAGAGACTCGCCGGCGAACCTTCGCGGCGTCGGCCTCGGCCGTCGCGGCGCGGAGCCTGCCGCCTGCTGTCTGCCGACCGTCGTCTGCTGTTAAGATGTCGGCTCGCGATGATCCGCAAAGTCGTCCTCTTAGGCCCGCTCCCGCCTCCGTCCGGAGGCGTCTCGGTCTACATGAGTTTGCTGCTGGAGCACCTCCGGCCGGAGGGCGCCCGGGCGTGGGCCTACTTCGGCGAACCCTTCCGCGGTGAGCCGGGCGTGAGCCTCTTCCGCCACCGGCGCTTGGGCCTCGTGCCGCTCGCGCTGCGCGAGGGGCGCGGCGCGCGCGTCCTCGACGCGACCCACTTCCACCTCGAACACCCGAACCCGCTGCTGCTCGGCGCGTGGCTCGCCTGCAAGCTCGTGCTGCGCTTCCGATGGTACAAGAATATCCTCGACGGGTCACTCCCCTCGCGCCAGCGCGGGTTCTCGCCGCTGCGCCGACTGCTCTTCCGTCTGGCGCTCGGCGCGGCGGACGAGTTCGTCGTCGTCAGCGAAGAGCTGCGGCGCTGGCTGAAGGACGAGCTTCGGGTCAGGCAGAAGGTTTCGGTCGTCCCGTGCCTGCTGCCCGTCCCGCGCCGCCACGCGGAGGGGCCGCTCTCCGGGAGGTTGGAGAGCGAGTTGCGGCCTTACCTCGAACGGCGGCGGCGGGTCTGCTCGGCCGGCGTCTTCACCGGCGACTACGGCTTCGCCGACGCGGCCCGCGCGGTCGAGCGCCTGCGCGACGAGACGGGCGAAGACATCGGCCTGCTCCTGCTCGACGGCGCGTTCGCGCGCGACGAGGCTTACCACGCTTCGGTGCTCGGGGGGCGCGAATGGATTACGGTCTTGGAGAGCGTGCCGAACCCTTCGGTCTACAAGATCATGCGGCGCGCCGACGCCTTCGTCCGCGCCACGCGCCGCGAGGGCTACGGCATCTCACGCGTCGAGGCCGCGTGGTGCGGCCTGCCCGTCGTGGCGACCGGCGTCGGCGAGACGCGCGGCATGCTGACTTACGAGTTCGGCGACGTGGACGGCCTGACGGCGCAACTGCGGCGCGCGCTCTACGACCCGGCGGCGCGGGACGTGGGCGCTTGGGCCGGACGGTTCGGGCGCGAGGCCGAAGAGAACTTGGCGAGCTTGCGGGAAATTTTAGGGCTGGAGGAAAAGTGAGCCCGCCCCCGCGGCGGGAGTGTCGGAGACGGACGCGGGGGCGCGGGGGGGGGTGGGCCGTGGGGGCGGCGATGGTGGCCGCCCCGCCCGTCGCGCGGTTCTTACTTGAACCTGTAGGTGATGCGGCCGCGGCTCAGATCGTAGGGCGACATCTCGACGCTGACGCGGTCGCCGACGAGGATGCGGATGCGGTTCTTGCGCATCTTGCCGGAGATTTGCGCGAGCACGATGTGGTCGCTGTCGTGGAGCTGCACTTTGAAAAAGGCGTTGGGCTGCTTGTCGATGATGACGCCTTCCGCCGGGATCAGATCGTCTTTAGCCAATCAGTATTCTCCTTGAAGGGGCCGGGGGGCCGGCCGCGGGTTAGTGTGTCGGTGTGGTCGCTGTGTTCGACGCGCGGGCAGCCCCGAAGGCTGCCCGCGCCGTCTCGGTTCGCCCCTCAGTTTACCTGCTCGCGCGGCGCGGGCGGAAGGAGCGGCCGCGGCCGCCCAGCGCGCGCCGGGGCGCGGCCGAGGGCTTCGAGGCGCTCACGGCCGACGCGCCGCCGAAGCCGGGCAGCACGACGCGCTCGACCGGCTGGCCCGTCAGGCGCTCGATGGCGCGCATCGAGAGTTCGTCGACGGGGGTCACGAGCGTGATGGCGCGGCCCGCCTTGCCGGCGCGGCCCGTGCGGCCGATGCGGTGGACGTAGTCCTCGGGCTGCTCGGGCACGTCGTAGTTGATGACGTGCGAAATCGACTCCACGTCGATGCCGCGGGCGGCGATGTCGGTGGCGACGAGGACGCGCGTGCGCCCCTCCTTGAAGCCGCGCAGCGCGGCCTCGCGCTGGCCCTGCGTGCGGTCCGAGTGAATCTGGTCGGCGTCGTGCTCGCGGGCCTGAAGGACGTGGGCGAGGCGCTCGGCCCCGCGCCGCGTCCGCGTGAAGACGAGGACGCGCTCGAAGTTGTCGCTCTCGCGCTCTCGCTCAAGGAGGTCTAAGAGCAGCGCCGTCTTCGACTGGGCCGCCACGGGGTAGGCCCTCTGCTCGACCGTGCCGGCGGCCTTCCCGCGCGGGTTGACCTCGACGAGCCGCGGCTCCTTCATCGTCGAGCGCGCCAGCTCTTCGATGGCGGGCGACATGGTCGCCGAGAACAGAAGCGTCTGCCGCTTCGTGGGGATGCCGGCGACGATGCGGCGGATGGCCGGCCAGAAGCCGATGTCGAGCATGCGGTCGGCCTCGTCGAGGACGAGCACTTCGACCTGCGAGAGGTTGACCGTGCCGCGCTCGACGTGGTCGAGCAGGCGGCCCGGCGTGGCGACCACGACGCCGACGCCTTTGCGCAGCTCGTCGCGCTGGCGCGTCATGCCGGCCCCGCCGATGACGAGGGCGCAAGCGGCGCTGCCCTTCGGGGCGAGCTGCCGGTAGCTGTCGGCGATCTGCGAGGCCAGCTCGCGCGTCGGCGCGAGCACGAGGACGCGCACGCCGGGGCGCGGCCGCTCGTTCATGCGCTGGATGGTCGGGAGGAGGAAGGCGGCCGTCTTGCCCGTGCCCGTCTCGGCGCAGCCGATGAGGTCTACGCCTTCGAGGACGACGGGGATGGCCCGCTTCTGGATGGGTGTCGGTTCAGTGTATCCGAGCGACTCGCAGCGGCGCGTGAGCGCGGGCTGGAGTCCGAGTTCTGCGAAATTCATTCAGTTCCTTTGTCTGTCCGTCGCTCCCCCAACAAGAGGGGCAGCCGGGTGGCGGGTCTGCCGGAATCCTTCCCGACCCGCCCGTAAAGTGAAAGCGCCTCTGGCCCGTGTCGACTGTTGCCAGAGGCGCTTTCATCAAGTGACGCTGGTGGCCGTCCGAAAGCCCCTCTTACCAGCGGGGCTCGCGGTTGCCGCCGCCGCCGCCGCGACCGCCGCCGCCACCACCGTAGCCACCGCCGCCGCCGCGACCGCCGCCGCC
>DATMVI010000459.1:0-2807 GCA_035563275.1 Pyrinomonadaceae bacterium | reverse complement strand
CTGGGCGCTGCGGCCGGCGGCGCGGTGGAGGTCGAGCTGAGTTGGCGCGACGCGGGCGGTCAGGCGCGGCGCGGGACGGTCAGGCTGTCGCCCGGCGCGTGGCACACGCTGGTGCTCGGTCAGGGAGGAGAGTTCATCAATGAGTGCGAATGAGGGACAGGCCCGTTCGGATCGGCTGGGCGGGCTGCGGCGCTTCGCCGTCGCCATCACGATCCTCAACCTCCTCGGCCACGCGTTCTTCGGCTTCGAGCAGTCGCTGGCCCAGCCTCTGGTGGCGCTGGCGACCAGCTACGCCGTCGAACTGCTGCTGGAGGCCGCGGACGCGTGGGGCGCCGGGCGCGCGCCGCGCTTCCGCGGCGGGGGCGCGCGCGGCCTCGTCGAGTTCCTGCTCTCGGCCCACATCACGGGCCTCGCCTGCGCCATGCTGCTCTACGCCAACGAGCGGCTCTGGCCCGTGGCCTTCGCCGCGGCGGCCGCCATCTGCTCGAAGTCGGTGCTGCGCGCGCGCGTCGGGGGCGGCGCGCGCCACTTCTTCAACCCCTCGAACTTCGGCATCACGGTGACGCTGCTTCTGTTCCCGTGGGTCGGCATCGCGCCGCCCTACCAGTTCACGGAGAACCTGACGGGCGCGGGCGACTGGATTCTGCCCGCCGTCATCGTGCTCACCGGCACGTTCCTCAACTTCCGCTTCACGCACAAGCTGCCGCTCATCGCCGGCTGGCTCGGCGGCTTCGTGGCGCAGGCGGCGCTGCGGAGCCTGCTGCTGGAGACGCCGTTCGCGGCGGCGCTCGTGCCGATGACCGGCGTCGCCTTCATCCTCTACACCTTCTACATGGTGACCGACCCGGCGACGACGCCCGCGGGCGCGCGCGAGCAGGTCGCGTTCGGCGCGTCGGTCGCGGCCGTCTACGGGCTGCTGATGGTCTCGCACGTCGTCTTCGGACTCTTCTTCGCGCTGACGATCGTCTGCGCGCTGCGCGGCGCGGGCCTCTACGCGGCGGCGTGGGCCGGGCGCAGGGCCGTCGCCCCGGCGCGCGCCTCGGCGCCGGCGCGCGCCGTGGGGGAGGTGTAACGCGATGGGGGCCGCGATCGCCGTCGTCGGCATGGCGTGCCGCTACCCGGAGGCGCGCTCGCCGGCCGAGCTGTGGGAGAACGCGCTGGCGGGGCGGCGCGCCTTCCGGCGCATCCCCGCCGGGCGGCTCTCGCTCGACGACTACCTCTCGGCCGACCGCCGCGCGCCCGACCGAACCTACTCGGCCGAGGGGGCCTTCATCGAGGGCTACGAGTTCGACCGCGTGCGCTTCCGCGTCGCGGGCAGCACCTACCGGGCCGTCGACCTCGCGCACTGGCTGGCGCTCGAAGTCGCCGCCGACGCGCTCGCCGACGCCGGCTTCGCCGGGGGCGAGGGGCTGCCGCGCGAGACGACGGGCGTGCTCGTCGGCAACACTTTGACGGGCGAGTTCTCGCGCGCCGGCGTGCTGCGCCTGCGCTGGCCGTACGTGCGCCGCGCGCTCGAAGAGGCGCTGGCCGAATCGGGCTGCGCGCCCGAGGCGGGGCGCGAGCTTCTGCGGCGCGCCGAGCGAATCTACAAGGAGCCGTTCCCGCCCGTCGGCGAGGAGACTTTGGCCGGCGGCCTCTCGAACACCATCGCCGGCCGCGTCTGCAACCACTTCGACCTCAAGGGCGGCGGCTACACCATCGACGGCGCGTGCGCCTCGTCGCTGCTGGCCGTCGTCAACGCCTGCGCGCTGCTCGCCGAAGGCGATCTGGACGTGGCCGTGGCCGGCGGCGTCGACCTGAGCGTGGACCCGTTCGAGCTGGTCGGCTTCGCGAAGGTCGGCGCTCTGGCCTCCGACCTGATGCGCGTTTACGACGCGCGCGCGGAAGGCTTCTGGCCGGGCGAGGGCTGCGGCCTCGTCGTGCTCATGCGCGAGCCGGACGCGGCGGCGCGCCGCCTCCCGGTCTACGCCGTCATCCGCGGCTGGGGCGTCTCTTCGGACGGCAGCGGCGGCCTCACGCGCCCGGAGGTCGCCGGGCAGTTGCTCGCGCTGCGGCGCGCCTACCGGCGGGCCGGCTACACGCCCGACACGGTCGCCTACTTCGAGGGGCACGGCACGGGCACGCCCGTCGGCGACGCGGCCGAGTTGCAGGCGCTCACGGCGGCGCGGCGCGAGGCGAACCCCGCCGCGCCGCCCGCCGCCGTCGGCTCCGTCAAGGCCAACATCGGCCACACGAAAGCGGCCGCGGGCGTCGCCGGCTTGATCAAGGCGGCGATGGCCGTGCGCGCGCAAATCCTGCCGCCCGCGACCGGCTGCGACGAGCCGCGCGCGGAACTCAGAGGCGACGCGGCGGCCCTGCGCGCGCCCGCGCGCGGGGAACTCTTCCCCGCCGACCGCCCCGTCCGCGCGGGCGTCAGCGCGATGGGTTTCGGCGGCATCAACACGCACGTCACGCTTGAGGCGGCCGAGGGCGAGCGCCGCCAGTCGCTCAACGCGAGGGAGTTGGCGCTGCTCGCCTCGGCGCAGGACTGCGAGCTGTTCCTCTTCGGCGCGTGGGACGGCGCGGAACTGGGGCGGCGGCTGGAGTCGCTGCTGACTTACGCCGACCGGATTTCGCGCAGCGAACTGGCCGATCTGGCCGCGCGGCTGGAGCGTGAAGTGGGGCGGGCGCGCGTGCGCGCGGCGGTCGTCGCCTCGTCGCCGGCCGAGTTGGCGCAAAGGCTGCGCGCGCTCAAAGCGTTGCTCGAAGCGGGGACGGCGACGCGCGTCGGCGCGGCCGACGGCGTCTTCCTCGGGCGCGCGCCGGGC
>DATMVI010000458.1:0-7234 GCA_035563275.1 Pyrinomonadaceae bacterium | reverse complement strand
TTCAGGGGGACGGTGGATGAGGCAGAGTGAGGGCGGGACGCGCGTGCTGGCCGTAGGCCTGGACGCGGCCGAGCCGGCGCTGATTCGGGAGTTAATCGAGCGGGGCGAGATGCCCGCGCTCAAGAGTCTCCTGGGCGGGGGCGCGTGGCTGCGTGTCGAGTCGCCGGCGCACGTCGGGAGCGGGGCCGTGTGGCCGACGTTCCTGACCGGGAAGGGGCCGGCCGCGCACGGCGTCTTCGGCGAATGGTCATGGCAGCCGGAGACGATGGGGCTGGCGCGCTATCGCGGCCGGGGGCTGCGTCCGTTCTGGAAAGAGTTGACGGGCGTCGGCGTGCTCGACGTGCCGTTCGCGCCGCTCGTCGGACTCTCCGAAGGCTTCGAGGTCTCCGAGTGGGGCGCGCACGACGTGCTCGAAGGCCACACGGAGTTCGGGCCGCCGGAGCTGGCCGGGCTCCTGACGCGCGAGGTCGCGCCGCACCCGCTCTCGCTCGACCGCCTCGACGCGGCCGGCCCCGGCGACCGCGAGTCGCTGAGGCGCGTGGGCGAGGGCTGCGCCGAGGGGGCGCGCCTGCGCGGCGAGCTGGGCGCGCGCCTCATCCGCGAGACGCGGCCGCAGCTCGCGCTCGTCCTGTTCCCCGAGATACACCACGCCTCGCACTACTTCTGGCACACGGTCGCGCCCGAACATCAGTTCTACGCGGGCGACGGCGCGCGCGCCGAGGCGGCCCGGTTCGAGACGGCGCTGGCCGAGGTGTGCCGCGCGGCGGACGCGGCCCTCGCGCGGCTCGTCGAGGCGGCGGGGCCGGGGGCGGCCGTGCTCGTCTTCTCCCTGCACGGGATGAGGCCGGCGCGCGGCATCCCGGACTTCCTCGGGCCGCTGCTGTGCGAGCTGGGCTTCGCGCGGCTCGCCGGCTGGCGCGCGCTCTCGTGGAGGGGGCGGGCCGTCTCTCTGATGGCGGCGGCGAAGCGGCGCGCGCCCGCGCCCGTCAAAAGGCTCTACTACAAGTCCCTGCCGCAGAGCGCGACGCAGAGGCTCGCGCGGCCGACGATGATGCCCGCCTACGACTGGGCGCGGACGCGCGCCTTCGCGCTGCCGACCGACCAGCACGGCTGGGTGAGGGTCAACCTCGCGGGGCGCGAAGCGTCGGGCCGCGTGCCGGCGGCCGAGTACGAGCTGGTGTGCGCCGAGGTCGAGGGGAGTCTGCGCGCGCTGGCGACGCGCGACGGCCGCCCCGTCGTGCGCGACGTGCTGCGGACGGCGGGCGGCGTCGGGGAGGCGCTCCGGAGCCGGCTGCCCGACCTCGTCGTCCACTGGGACGACGCGGCCTTCGACGCGCCTCTGAGGCTCAAGGGCGCGCGGCTCGAAGCCCGGCCGGCGGGCCTGAAGTTCACGGGGCAGCACGCGCCCGAAGGCTTCTGCGTGGCGCGCGGCGTCGCGGGCCTGAGCGGCGGGTCGGTGCGCGCCGAGGATTTGCGCGGCGTGATCGTGAAGACGCTCGCCGCGACGAACGGAGGTTGAGTTAGAATCCGCCATCCGACGGAGGGAACATGAGACGACCAGCCACACTGTCAGTCGCCGCGTTGGCGATGGCGGCGCTGCTCCTGCCGCCCGCGCGCGCGCAACGCACCGTCAAGCCGGTGCTCCACGGCCGCCACTGGGTCGCCGTCACGGGCAAGCCCCTCGCGGCGACGGCCGGCGCGATGACCTTCCAGAAGGGCGGCAACGCCGTGGACGCCGCCTGCGCCATGATCGCCGCCGCCTCGACGATGTGGGACACGCTCTCGTGGGGCGGCGAGACGCAGGCGCTCATCTTCAACCCGAAGACGGGCAAGGTCGTCGGCGTCAACGCGCTCGGCGTCGCGCCGACCGGGGCGACGGCCGAGTTCTACAAGTCGAAGCAGCTGCGCCACCCGCCCGAGCACGGCCCGCTCGCGGCCGTCACGCCGGGGACGCCGGGCGGCGTCCTCGTGATGCTCGCCGAGTTCGGCAGGCTGAGCCTGAAGGAGGTGCTCGCGCCCTCGATCCAGATGGCCGACGGCTACCCCATCGAGGCGCAGGCGGCGAACGCCCTGGAGCGCGAGAAGAAGCGGCTGAAGGAGTGGCGCTACGCGCGCGAGGTGATGCTGCCGCACGCGGGCGAGGCGCGCGAGGCCCCGGCGGCCGGCGAAATCTTCCGCCAGCCCGACCTCGCCGCGACGCTCCGCAAGCTGGTCGAGGCCGAGGCGGAGGCTTTGAAGAAGGGGAAGAGCCGCAAAGAGGCCATCCTCGCCGCCTACGACAGGTTTTATAAAGGCGACATCGCGCGGGAGCTGGTGCGCGGCGCGCGCGAGGAGGGCGCGCTCTTCACGGCGGAAGATTTGGCGAACTGGAAAGTCCAACTCGAAGAGCCGGCCAAGACGACCTACAAGGGCGTCGAGGTCTACAAGCTGACGCACTGGACGCAGGGGCCGGCGATGCTTCAGGCGCTCAACGTCCTTGAGAACTTCGACCTCAGGAGCATGGGCTACAACAGCGCGCGCTACATCCACACCCTCTATCAGGCGATGAGCCTCGCCTTCGCCGACCGCGACTTCTACTACGGCGACCCCAACTTCCCGCCCGCCGAGCCCATCGAAGGGCTGCTCTCGAAAGCCTACGCGAAGGAGCGCGCCAAGCTCGTCAACCCGGAGCGCAACGACCCCGAGATCAGGCCCGGCGACCCGTACCCTTTTCAGGGTCAGGCGGCCAACCCCTTCCGCGAACTGCTGGAGAAGTGGGAGGCGAGGCCCGCGCCGGCCCGCGGCGCGCAGAGTCAGAGCTCGTCGCTGAAGGGCGGCGAGGAAGGGTTCCGCGAATCCTTCTACGCGGGGACGACCTCGGTGCAGGCGGCCGACGCCGAGGGCTGGGTGGTCTCCGTGACGCCGAGCGGCGGTTGGATTCCGGCCGTCATCGCCGGCCGCACCGGGGTGGGCCTGAGCCAGCGCGCGCAGAGCTTCGTGACGGACGAGCGGGAAGGCCCCTTCAACGTCATCGCGCCCGGCAAGCGGCCGCGCGTCACGCTCACGCCCTCGCTGGCCCTGAAGGACGGCCGCCCCTTCCTCTCCTTCGCCGTGCAGGGCGGCGACAGTCAGGATCAGAACCTTCTGCAATTCTTCCTCAACGTCGTCGAGTTCGGGATGAACGTGCAGGAGGCGGCCGAGGCCCCCAACGTCAACAGCTTCCAGATGCGCAGCTCCTTCGGCGCGCACGAGTCGCGGCCGGGCCGAATCCTGCTGGCCGAGAGCGTCCCGCCGTGGGTGCGCGCGGAGCTGCGCCGCATGGGCTACGACCTGACCTTCGAGGAGCGCACCTCCGGCCCCATCAACGCCATCTTCTTCGACCGCCGGCACGGCACGATGTGGGGCGGGTCGAGTAACCACGGCGAGGACTACGGCATCGCGTGGTGAATTGAGCAGGGGAGGGTGACGTATGAGCGAACTGAAGCCGCCCGGCCGGAACCCCATCCGGTATTACAACTGTTAGCGAAGCAACTGCCCCATGAACAGACGCTCCCCCCTCACGCGCCCTTTGCCCCTCGTCCTCGTCTGCGTGCTCGTCGCGCCCGCGGCCTTCGGCCAGCGCAGGCCGCGGGCGCGCGACCTCGGCGTGCCGTTCGACGGGACGCCGGGCGCGCTCAACGCCATCACGGACGTGAAAGTCGTCGAGGTCGGCTTCGTCACGCTCGTCTCGGGCGGGGGGGAACTCGCGCCGGGGAGGGGGCCGGTGCGGACGGGCGTAACGGCGATTCTGCCGCAGGGCAAAAACTTCCGCGGCCGGCTCTTCGCCGCGTGGCACACCCTGAACGGCAACGGCGAGATGACCGGCACGACGTGGGTCGAGGAGTCGGGCGGCCTCGGCACGCCCGTGCTCATCACGAACACGCACAGCGTCGGCGTCGTGCGCGACGCCGTCATCGAGTGGAACGCGCGGCGCGGGCGAGGGCTACTCGGGCGACTTCAGCCTGCCGGTCGTCGCCGAGACGATGAGCGGCATCGGCGGCAACACCGTCCACGCCATCCCGCACGCGCGCCTCCGCGACGTGCTGAGGAAGTACAACCGGCTCGTTAAATAAAAGTTTCGAGTCCCGAGTTGAAAGCAGGCGTCTTCGACTCGGGACTCGGGACGAAAGAAGAGGCCGGGCGGCGCGCGCCGCCCGGCCTCTCGGTTTTGGGTCGCCGCGCCGCGTGAGGCGGCTAAGCTTCGGCCTGCTCGCGCAGCTTCTCGTTGAGCAGTTCCCACGCGCGGCGGACGTGGGCCTCGGTGGTGCGGATGTTGCCGACGGCGAGGCGGAGGGTGAAGAGGCCGCGGAGCTTCGTGTGCGAGAGGAAGATTTCGCCGCCGGCGTTGGCGGCGTTCATCAACGCTTCGTTGAGGGCGTCGAGCCGCGCGGCGCGCGACTCGTCGGTCTCCCCCGCGGCGGCGGGGCGCGCGCGGAAGCAGACGACGCTGAAGGGCACGGGCGCGAGCAGTTCCCAATCCCCCGACTCCTCCACCCACGAGGCGAAGAGTCGCGCCAGCCGGCAGTGCTCGCGGATGCGCGCGGCCAAGCCCTCGTGCCCGAAGTAGCGCAGGATCATCCAGAGCTTGAGCGAGCGGAAGCGGCGGCCGAGCTGCACGCCGTAGTCGGAGCCGTTGCGCACCTCGCCCGCCTCGGTGGTGCGCAGGTACTCGGGCGTCAGGGTGAAGGCGCGGCGCAGCACGTCGAGCCGGCGCGAGTAGAGGGCCGAGAGGTCGAAGGGCGTGAACAGCCACTTGTGCGGGTTGGTGACGAGCGAGTCGGCGCGCTCGCAGCCCCGCAGCACGTGGCGCAACTCGGGGACGACGGCCGCCGAGCCGGCGTAGGCCGCGTCCACGTGGAGCCAGAGGCTGTGGCGCTCGCACACGTCGGCGATCTCGGGCACGGGGTCGATGCTCGTCGTCGAGGTCGTGCCGACGGTGGCGACGACGCAGAAGGGGAGCGCGCCCGCGCGCCTGTCCTCCTCGACGGCGCGCGCGAGCGCCCCCGCGTCCATGCGGAACTCGCCGTCGGCCGCGACCTTGACGAGCGAGCGCTGGCCGAGGCCGAGCGCGATGAGCGCCTTCTCGACCGACGAGTGCGACTGCTCCGAGGCGTAGAGGCGCAGGAGCGGGAGGTCTGTGCGGCCGCTCATCCCGTCCTCGCGGACGCGCAGGTCTAAAGCCTCGCGGGCGGCGGCGACGGCGTGCATCGTGGCGACCGAGGCCGTGTCGTAGATGACGCCGCCGAACTCCGCGGGCAGCCCCATCAACTGCCGCAGCCAGTCGAGCGCGACCTCTTCGAGTTCGGTCGAGGCCGGCGACGTGCGCCAGAGCATGGCCTTCGCGTCGAAGGCGGCGGCGAGCAACTCGCCGAGGACGCCGGGCGCGCTCGCCGACGTGGCGAAGTAGGCGAAGAACGAAGGGTGGTTCCAGTGCGTCAGCGCCGGCAAGACGAGCCGCTCGATGTCGGCGATGATCTCCTCCATCGGCTCGCCCCGGGGCGGCGGGGACGCGGGGAGCCGAGAGCGCAGCTCGCCGGGCCTGACCTGCGCGAGCACGGGGTAGCGCCCGCCGCGCGCGAGGTAGTCGGCGACCCAGTCGATCAGCGCGTGGCCGTGGCGGCGGAACTCCTCGGCGTCCATGTCGCCGAGCGGCGGCGCGTGGCCGGCGGCCTGTTCGTCCGTGTCTCTCATCTTCGCTGGCGTCGGGCTTGGGCCCGCTCAGTCGGCGGTCTTGATGGCGACCGAGACCGGCTTGTGGTCGCTCGTCTTCGCGCTGGAGGGGAGCGGCGCGTTGATCAGGTCGTGAATCTCGTGCTCGACCTTGCCGGCGCGCGACTCGATCTGCCACGGCAGCGAGCCGTTGACGAGGCCCTGCGTGAACATGATGTGGTCGAGCAGGATGTGCGGGTCGCGCTCGGGTTCGACGAAGTCCTTGAAGAAGACGCTCCAGCGGAGGTGGTCGGGGAAGTCGAAGAGGGCGTGGTTGAGGTAGCGCGAGGCGGCGAAGATGTCGCCCTGCACGTTCGAGATGAGGTCGAAGAAGAGGAAGCGGTCTTCGAGCCACTCCTTGCCGGGGCCGTCGTTGAGGTCGCCGAGGACGAAGATGGCCGGGTTCTCGACCTGCCGGAACTTGGCGTCCACGTACTCGCGCACGTTCGTCGCCTCGGTGGTCATCTTGATGCGCGCCGTGAGCGCCTCGCGGATGAACTGCTGCCGCCGCTCGCCGCCCGCGTTCCACATCGACTGGCCCTGATTGACGAACTTGCTCTTGAGGTGGAGGCCGACGAACTCGACGCGCAAGCCGTCCCAGTCGACGACGAGCACCTGCGGGTGGCGGTAGTGCTGGTGGTTGCGCTCCTCGAACTCGCCCCAGAAGCAGCACGGCCAGCGCGGGCGGGTGAAGGCGTCCCACGTGGCGACGGGGAGGAGCGAGGCGCGGTCGGCGAGTTGGCGGCGGACGAGGAACCAAATCCACTGCGTCCCGAGCGTGGCGTATTTGCCGTCGTCCGCCTTGACGGCCACCCAGTCGCCGCCCAGCAGGCCGTCGGCGACGCGGTCGATGGCCGCCTCGCCCTTCGGGCCTTCGAGCACGCAGAGGAAGTCGGGGTCGAGCGCGCGCACCTCGGCGACGACGGCGTCGCGCCGCTTCTTCTGGGTGGCGCTGAGGTTGTTCTGGGTCAGTCGGTCGAGGTGTTCGACGTTCCACGAGGTGAGCTTGAGAGTGCCCATCTTTTTTTCTCCAGCGTAAGGATTCGGGCGCCGGCCGCGCGGGCGGGCCGTGGGGCCGGCCGACTTATAGCCTACGGGGGGGCAAAGTTCAACGTCGGCGCGGGAGGGCGGGAAGGTTGTGCCGGGCGTGAGCGGGCGGGGCCGCGAGGCTTAGGGAGCTTTAGTCCGACCCGCGGGCGGGCGCCGGACGCGGGCGCGTCCGACCGAAGACGGGCCGCGGGTTCCGGGTCGAAGACAAACTCGCTCCGACCCGGAACCCGCGGCCCGGACTCCCTATCCGGCGGGAGACGCGCGCGCGCCTCGGTTTAGCGGTAGACGCTCTCGCCGCGGTGGCGTTCGCGCCACTCGCGCTCGAAGAGCTCGGCGTCGGCGTCCTCGCGCGCGTTGACGTTCATGTAGATGCGCCCGTTGCGGATGCCCTCCTCGTACGTGCGCGCGTGCTCGTCGGGGATGCCCGAGCCGACGAGCGCGCCGATGAGGCCGCCCG
>DATMVI010000457.1:0-6459 GCA_035563275.1 Pyrinomonadaceae bacterium | reverse complement strand
CCGAGTCTTCGTAAAGGAGGTCTGCGGCGCGCGCGAGGGCTTCGGCGGCGCGCGGGTTGAAGGTCGCGAGCAGCGGCAGGACGCGGCGGCGCAGGCGCACGCGCGCGAAACCCTCGTCCTCGTTCATCTCGTCGCGGCGGAACTCGACGCCGCGCGCGCGGCAAAACTCCTCGGTCTCCGCCCGCCGCGCCCAGCCGACCAGCGGCCGGCGCAGGGCCACGTCGCCGGCCGCGTCCAGAGGCCGTTCGGGGCGCATCCCGGCGAGGCCCGCCGCCCCGCTGCCGCGCAGCAATCGGAGCAGGACGGTTTCGGCCTGATCGTCGAGCGTGTGCGCGGCGAGCACGGCCCGCGCCCCGCAGGCCCGCGCCGCTCCCGCCAGAAACTCGTAGCGCGCGCGCCGCGCCGACTGCTCCAAGTTGTCGCGCCCCGCGGCCTCGCCCGGCTCGGCCCGACCCGCCAAGACCTCGTAGCCCAGAGAGCGCGCCCAACTCTCGACCCAGAGCGCATCCTGCGCGCCGCGCTCGCCGCGCAGCCCGTGGTCGAGGTGCGCCGCCGTTAGTTCCACGCCGAGCCGCCCCGCGCGCCGCAACTCGTCGAGCGCCAGCAGCAGCGCCGACGAATCGGCCCCGCCCGAGACGGCGACCAACACGCGCTCGCCCCGCGCGGCCCACCCGCGCCGCCGCCACTCGACGCCCAGCCGCCGCGCGAACCCGCTCAGCCCCGCCGAATTTTCCCGCCGCCCGTGCATGAAAGTTTGTTGCCGTCGGATTTTTGATTTGCGATTTAAGCAGTCGGCTCTCAGTCGCCGCCCGCCAGTTGACGACGACCGGCTGAGGGCTGACAGACCGACCGCCGAAGACTACATTCGAAACTCAAAAATCTAAAATCGGGAATTCACCCCGCCTCGTCTCCGCGGTGAACGGCGCCCGCACGCACCCGGAGAATTCTGAAACGCGCGCACGCATTCTGTCACAAACATCACGCCGGCGGTGTTTACCTTTCAAAAGCCGACTGCGCGGGCGTCGTGCGCCCGCCGGCGGCCGACCTCTCGGATAAAAATTCAGGACTTCGGACAGGAGGAGCGAGTATGAAGCGTTTCAGCCAACGCGCCTTCGGGTGGGCGCTCGCGGCCGTGACCATCTCGGCGGTCGTCGCCGCCGGCGTCGCGGCGTCGCGCCCGGCCGTGGGGCTGGCGCAGGAGAGCTTTCAGGGCCAGTGGCTCGTCGAGCACCGCGCCGACGAGGGCAAGGGCGAGCGGACTTACCTGACGCTGCGCTACCGCGAAGAGAAGACGGGCAGGGACGGCCGCCGCCACACGAGTAACTGGGACACCACCCGCGCCGTCGAGCCGGGCAGCCTCCACGGGCTGACGCGCGAGCAGGCGTTCTCCGCGGGCGGCGCGAGCGTCCGCTTCCAGATTCGGCGCGACGCGGGCACGTTCGAGTGCGAGGGCTGGTTCAAGGCCGGCTCGGGCTCCGGCCACTTCACCTTCGCCCCGAGCGCGCAGTTCGTCGCCGAGCTCCAGCGCCGCGGCGTCGGCACGCCCGACTCGCGCCAGCTACTCACGCTCGCCCTCGCCGACACCGGCCTCGCGCTCCTCGACGAGTTGCGCGCGCAAGGGTACGAGCAGCCCAACGTCGAGCGGCTCGTCCGCCTCGGCGACCACGGCGTGCGCCTCGACTACGTGCGCGGCCTGAACCGTCTGGGCTACCGCCTCGGCACGCTCGACGCGCTCGTCCGCATGCGCGACCACGGCGTGTCGCTCGACTTCATCACGGAGCTGCGCGACGCCGGCTTTAAGAACCTCACGGCCGAGGAGTTGGTCAGGACGCGCGACCACGGCGTCAGCGTCTCCTTCATGCGCGAGCTGGAGGCGGCCGGCTACACCGCGCCCGCCACGCTCGAAGGACTCATCCGCCTCAGAGACCACGGCGTCTCGGCCACCTTCATCCGCGGTCTGCGCGCCGAGGGCTACGCCTCGCTCCCGCTCGACACGCTCGTCCGCCTCCGCGACCACGGCGTCAGCGTCTCCTACGTCCGCGAGCTGAAGGAACTCGGCTACGCCAACCTCGCCCCCGAGCACCTCGTCCGCCTGAAAGACCACGGCGTCTCCGCCTCCTTCATCCGCCGCGTCAAGTCGCGCCGCGGCGACACGCCCCCCGTCGAAGAACTCATCCGCCTCAGGAACCACGGCGACCGGGAATAGCGCGAAGAGCGTAAACCCTGCGGGGCGGCGAGGCCGGCGGCATTCGTGCGCCGGCCTCGCGCGCTTTTCCCGGCCACCGGCCGCCGTACGCGGTGAGGATAATTGCTGGCCCTAGCGGCTGACTGGCGCTCGCCCTCCCCCGCCCTTCGGCCGAACGGAAGCCTCCCCGCCCCCGCCGCGCGCGGCGCAGTTTCGCCGAGGCGTCGCGCCGCCTCGGTACGGTTTCATTTACAGCGCCGAAGTTTTTTTGTTATATGCATGGCGCGCCCGATTCACCGGCGAGCCGCCTTCCCCGACCGGCACAGACTCGCCGCCGCCCGAGGCTACCACTTGCGAGCCGCCCTCAGCCCACCCGCGCCGGCGACTTCCCCCCCGGCGCCGACGGCCCGCGGCCGCGGACGCGACCACCACGATGAACATTCCCGGGAGACTCGAGGGGAAGATGCAGGAAGACCGGTCGCTGCGCTCTTCCGTCGACGCCGCCATCGCCGACTTCGTGCCGTGGCTCGAAGACAGCAAGCTGCCGTTCTTCCCCGACTACACCGACCACGGCACAAAGCACGTCGAAGGCATCCTCGTGACGGCCTCCTCGCTCATCGGCGACGAAGCATGGGAGGCCGTCACGGCGCAGGACGTGGGCGTCCTCATCCTCTCGGCGCTGCTGCACGACTGCGCCATGCACATCACCGAGGACGGCTTCCACGCCCTCGTCGGCGGGCGCACGCACACTGCGCGCGTCCCCGGCTTCGGCGACGCCGACTGGCCCGCGCTCTGGCAGGACTACCTCTTCTCGGCCAAGCGCTTCGACGACCGCACGCTCACAGACCTCTTCGGCGAGCCGCTGCCCGTCCGCACCCCGCCGTCCGACATCAACCAGATGACCCGCGCCGACCGCGTGCTCATCGGCGAGTTCGTCCGCCGCCACCACCCGCGCCTCGCCCACGAGATCGCGCGCCACGGCGTGCCGGGGCCTGACGACCGCCGCATCAAACTCTCCGAGCGCCTCGACCCGGAGCTAGCCGACCTCGCCGGCTTAGTCGCGCGCAGCCACGGGCTGCCGCTGCGCGCGACCTTCGACTACCTGAAAAAGTATTACCACCCGCGCGCGTATAAAGGCGTGCGCGCCATCTTCCTCATGGCCGTCCTGCGCGTCGCCGATTACATGCAAATCCAAGCCGAGCGCGCGCCGAGCCAGATGCTCAAGGTCAAGAGAATCCGCAGCCCCTTCTCCCGGCGCGAGTGGCGCGCGCACCTCTCCGTCAGTAACGTCGGCCCGTACGAGGATGACCCCGAGGCCATCCTCGTGCAAGCCAAGCCGCCGGACGTGCGCACCTTCCTGCGCCTCAAAGGCTGGCTCGCCGGCATTCAGGAGGAACTGGACACCTCGTGGGCCGTGCTCGGCGAGGTCTACGGCCCGCGCCCGGAGCTGCGCCCCCTCGGCCTCGTCATCCGCCGCGTCCGCTCGAACCTCGACGACGCGCGGAGCTTCGCGGAACTGGTGACCTACGTCCCCCGCCGCGTCGAGTTCGACATCGCCCGCGGCGAAATCCTCAAGCTCCTCGTCCGCCCCCTCTACGGCGACCGCCCCGAGATCGGCATCCGCGAGTTGCTCCAAAACTCCCTCGACGCCGTCCGCGAACTGTGGGACTTGCAGGAACAGAACCCGCGATACAGAACGGCCGACCTCATCGAGCAGGAGGCCGACGTTGTCATGTGGCTCGACGAGCCGGACGAGGCCGGCCGCGCCACCTTCACCATCAGCGACCGCGGCGTCGGCATGACCGAAGAGGTCATCACCGACTACTTCCTGAAGGTGGGGGCCTCCTACCGCAACAGCGACGCATGGGCCAAACAGCACGAAGGGGCCGGCGCGGGAGAGGATGGCGAACCTTCTCTCAAATCCCGCGTCCTCCGCTCCGGCCGCTTCGGCATCGGCGCCCTCGCCGCCTTCCTCCTCGGGGACGAAATCGAGGTCACCACCCGCCACGCCGCCGCTGACGAAGGCATCCGCTTCACCACGCGCCTCGACTCCGAGCCTATCGAACTCCGCCGTGTCGAAGGTCTCAAGGTCGGCACGACCGTGCGCGTGGTTCTTTCGCGTGAGCGCTACCGCGAACTCGCCGGCGCGTTAGAGAACATTTCAGGCATGAGCGCCGAGGAGAGGGAGCGGGCGCTAACCATGCGGGACGATTGGGATTGGTATTGCCTGTCCAGCCCTTCGGCGCTGAGACGACTGGGCCGCGACCGCGTGACGCTGCCGCAAAGGTTGCGCCTGCCGGGTCTGCGATCAGACTTGCCGCCGGGCTGGTTCGAGGTCAGGGTCGCAGGTTACGAGGCCGTTCATTGCTCACTTCAGTTCGAGGTCGGCCTCGCCTGTAACGGAATCGTCATTAGTGATTTGGAGGAAGGAAGCGAGTACAGTATCACTAAAGATGAGGAGAATTACGCCCCCACGGTGGTCGCGATTAACGAGCCCTTCGTATCTGTTTTCGACCCCGACGGTAATCTGCCCCTGAACCTGACCCGCTCGCAGTTAACCGAGGACGGGGAGCTGGTGAAGGAGGTCTCGCGCGCGAGGCTTGAATACTTTCTCGCCCACCTGCTGGTTCACGCGCCGACCGGGTATGAATTCATAGGCCAGAAAGGCGAGGAATTATGCTCCCGGCGCAATTACCGCAGCCCGCGACAGTTGATCCGGCCATTGTTTTATACCGCCGACGGGGTTTCCATTGCCGAGCCGTGGAATATCCTTAACGCCGGCGTCGCGGCGGCTCTCGTCCTCGCCTATGAAGCGTCCCCGCTCGCGCCGCTCTTAGCCCGCCCGGATAATTATGACGCCACTTTCCTTTTAGACCTGAACCGCCCCTTCGGGAGGTGGGCCGCTACCGGCCTAGCGTCGGTGCTGGCGGAAGGTTTCAACGGCGTGCTGACGCGGCGTTACCGGCTACCCAAAGGGGACATAGGCGCCGTCCGGGTTCTGACGTCTCATCAAATGGAACTTGAAATCCGTAAGAGCCGACGGAGCGAGTGGTCACGGCTCCCCCCTGACCTGAAAGAGGAGTGGTCTGACGGCCGCTGGGTGTTACTGACTAAGGGCAACCCGCCGCCGCCGCTGTTCGACGTGGAATCCCTTCCGGAGGCGGTCGGACGGTTCGCAAATCCGCGGGAGCTTCCGATTGCGGCGGAGTGGTTTTTAGACCGTGAGGAAGTCAGCGAACTCTCCGTCAAGCAGAGCCAGCTTGCCCGCCTGTGGGAGACCATCATCCGCGAGCCGGTCATCCCCTACGACCTTCAGGAGCGGCGCGAGAAGCTGGCCCACGCGTACCGAGCCCTCGCGCCTTACGTCGAGAAGATTGAGGGGGACGCGCGGGCAGCGGCGGCGGCGAAGAAGAAGGCCCCGCGCAAGAGCAGGCGCGGGCGGCGGAAGTGACCTTCAGGGCCGGGGCGCTCCGGCGGCCGGTCACGCGCCCGCGCGCACGCGGCCCCGCTCACTCAAGCGACGATCATCGTGCCCGTGCCTTCGTCGGTGAAGACTTCGGCGAGGATGGCGTTGCGGAGTGAGCCCTTGATGATGTGGGCGCTGCGGACGCCGCGGCGCAGCAGGTCGGCGATGTTCTGGAGCTTGGGGATCATGCCGCCGGTGGCGACGCCGCCGGTGATGAGCGCCTCGACCTCGGCGGCCGAGAGGCGCGAGAGCTTGGCGGCGCGCTCGCCGGGGCGGAGGTAGATGCCGTCCACGTCCGAGAGCATGACGAGCTTTTCGGCTTCGAGGCGGACGGCGATCTCGGCCGCGATGGTGTCGGCGTTGATGTTGAAGACGCGCCCCTCCGAGTCCGCGCCCAGAGAGGAGACGACCGGCAGGTAGTCGTGGTCTAAGAGCACGCGCAGCAGTCGGTCGTTGATGCGGATGATGTCGCCGACGTGGCCGAAGTCCACGCGCTCGCTCACGCCCGTCTCGCGGTTGACGATATCTCTGGGCGGGCGTCGCTCGGCGTGGACGATGTCGCCGTCCACGCCCGAGAGGCCGACGGCCTCGACGCCGCGGTGGCGCAGCGCGGCGAGGATGTCGGTGTTGATCTTGCCGGCGAAGATCATCTTCGCCATGTCGAGCGTGGCGTCGTCGGTCACGCGCCGGCCGTCGATGATCGTCTGCTCGACGCCGAGCTGCGCGGCCAGCTCCGTCAACTGCTTGCCGCCGCCGTGGACGACGCAGACGCGGATGCCGACCTGATGCAGCAGCGCCAGCTCCTCGG
>DATMVI010000456.1:0-4109 GCA_035563275.1 Pyrinomonadaceae bacterium | reverse complement strand
CGTCGTCAAACCCGAAGAGGGTTCCCGCCCGGCGCCCCCTCCGCCGGCCGACGAAGCGCCGCGCGAGATCGAGGCGGGCGATCAGGTGCGGCTGGCCTCGATGAACGCGACCGGGACGGTCGAGCGCGTCAGCGGCGGCGTGGCCGAAGTCTTGGTCGGCCGCCTGCGCTTCCGCGAGAAGGTCGCGAACCTCGAACTCGTCCGCGCCGCGCCGAAGAAGAATGAGGACGACAACACTCTGGCCGGGCGCCTCCAGAAGATGCAGCGGCGCGGCACCGAGGTGCGCCTCTCGCGCGACCGGCAGCCGGCCGACGCCGAACTCAACCTCATCGGCCGCACCACCGACGAGGCGCGCGACGAGCTGGACAAGTTCCTCGACGAAGCCTTCCTCGACGGACACCAGCGCGTCCGCATCATCCACGGCCACGGCACGGGCGCGCTCCGCCGCGCCGTCGCCGAGCACCTGCGCCGCCACCCGCACGTCGCCTCGTTCGACCTCGCGCCCGACAACGAGGGCGGGGCCGGCGCGACCATCGCCGAGCTGAAGCAGTGAGCCTCCGGCCGCGCCCCGCCTCGCGCGGCGCGGCGCAGCCCGCCCGAGTCGGACTTCAGGAGTGTGGCCGGTGACGGCAAGACCGCGCGTCAAAATCTGCTGCATCGCGAGCGCCGAGGAGGCGCGGCTCGCCGTCGAGTGCGGCGCGTCGGCCGTCGGGCTCGTGTCGGCGATGCCGAGCGGGCCGGGCGTCATCGCCGAGGAGTTGATCGCCGAGGTCGCCGCGCGCGTGCCGCCGCCCGTGGCGACCTTCCTCCTGACGTGCCGGCAGGACGCCGCCGGCATCGTCGCGCAGCAGCGCCGCTGCCGCACCAACACGCTGCAACTCTGCGACCGCGTGGCGCCCGAAGTCTACGGCGAGTTGCGCGCCGCGCTGCCCGGCGTCTCGCTCGTGCAGGTCGTCCACGTCGGCGGGCCGGAATCGGTCGACGAGGCGCTGGCCTCGGCGGCGCACGTCGACGCCCTGCTGCTCGACTCGGGCAACCAGAGCCTGCCCGTCAAGGAACTCGGCGGCACGGGGCGCGTCCACGACTGGCGCCTGAGCCGCCGGATACGCGACTGCGCCCCCGTCCCCGTCTTCCTCGCCGGCGGCCTCAACCCCTCGAACGTCGCCGCCGCGGTCGAAGCCGTCCGCCCCTTCGGCCTCGACGTGTGCAGCGGCGTCAGAACCGGCGGCCGGCTCGACGGGGAGAAGCTCTCGCGGTTCTTCGCCAATCTGCCGCGCGTTTGATTACAATGTCACGCACGTAACATGCGCTTCCCGCAATCCTTCATCGACGACCTGAAGCGGCAGGCGGACATCGTCCGCGTGGTGTCGGACTACGTGACGCTGAAGAAGAAGGGGTCGAACTGGATGGCGTGCTGCCCGTTCCATCAGGAGAAGACGCCTTCGTTCTCGGTCAGCCCGTCGAAGGGCATCTTCTACTGCTTCGGGTGCGGGCAGAAGGGCGGCGTCCTCAACTTCGTGATGGAGGTGGAGCGCGTCTCTTTCCCGGAGGCCGTCCGCATCGTCGCGGGCAAGGCCGGGGTGGCGCTCCCCGAGATGGTCGAGGACAAGCGCTTCGAGGCGAAGCGGCAGGAGGCCGATGAGGTCATCCAGCTCAACGCGTGGGCGCTCGAATTCTGGGAGCAGCACCTGCGGGACGGGGGCGCGGAGGCGCGCGCCGCGCGCGAGTACGTCGAGGGGCGCGCCGTCACGGACGAGACGCGGCAACTCTTCCGCCTCGGCTACGCGCCGAACAGCTGGGACGCGCTCGGCCATCACCTCAAGGGCAAGGGGGCGGGCATCGGCCAGATCGAGCGCAGCGGCCTCGTCGTGAAGAAGGACGCGGGCGGCTACTACGACCGCTTCCGCGGCCGCCTCATCTTCCCCGTCCTCGACGCGCAGGGGCGGCCCGTCGCCTTCGGCGCGCGCGCCATGCGCCCCGGCGACGAGCCGAAATATTTGAACTCGCCCGAGACGGCCGCCTACACGAAGGGCCGCCACCTCTTCGGCCTCAACCTCTCGCGCGACGAGATTCGGAAGAAGAAATTCGCCATCCTCGTCGAAGGCTACCTCGACCTCATCATCCCCTTTCAGGCCGGCGTGAGGAACGTCGCGGCCAGTCTGGGGACGGCCCTGACGGCCGAGCAGGCCAAGCTTCTGGGCCGGTTTGCGCGCAAGGTGGTCGTCAATTATGATGGAGACCGCGCCGGGGTGCAGGCCGCGAAGCGCGCCATCGAGGTGCTGTTGGCCGAGGACTTCGAGATCAAAGTGCTGGTGCTGCCCGACGGGGCCGACCCCGACGAGTTCGTCCGCGCCCGCGGCCCCGAGGAGTACAACAAGCGTCGCGGGCAGTCCGTCCCGCACATCCAGTTCGTGCTCGAACAGGCCCTCAGGGAGCGCAACCTCCGCGCGCCCGCCCAGAAGGCCGAGGCCGTCGAGGAAGTCTTGCCCTTCGTCCGCGCCGTCCGCAACCCGATCCAGCGGCGCGAGTATTTCGACATCGTCATGGACTCGCTGCGAGTCGAGGAGCCGGCCCTGCGTCAGGAGCTTTGGAAGACCGTCGGCGCGGGCGCCCGCGCGGCCGCGCCCGACGGGCAGCCGGACGTGAGGAGGCAGTTCGCCGGCGCCCGCGCGGCCGAGATGACGGTCGCCGAGCGCCGCCTGCTGGAGCTGCTCGTCTCCGACGCGGAGCTGCGCGCCGCGCTGCTGCCGCACGTCGTCGAGAGCGACTTCGACGAGCTGCCGTCGGCCGCCGTCTTCCGCGCCCTCAAAATCCTCGACGCGCGAAACGAGCCCGTCGATTTCGCCACCCTGTCCGAGGCCGCCGGCGACGACCCGGCGGCCGCCGACATCGTCCCGCTCGTCCTGATGTACGAGCCGGAGCGCGCCGAGGGCGAGGCCACCGACGCCTTCATCGTCGAGGCCGAGAGCTGCCTGATGGCGCTGCGGCTGATGAGCTACGACCGCCGCATCAGGGAGCTGGCCGTCGAGAAGGCCGCGGCCGAGCGCGCGGGGGACTCGGATCGCCTCGCCCGCCTCATCATGGAAGACCTCGAACTCAAACGGCTCCGCACGGCCCTGCCGCCACGCCCCGCGGGCGTCGCGCCGGGCGGCCCCTCATCCTCGTAAAGGCCGCCGGCGTGGGCGCGCCCCCCGACTCGGACCTTTTTGGCTACCCGGACGCGGATGGAACTAGCATGAGCATGGAAGAGAAAGATCAGGACGACGTGGTGCAGCGCCTCTTGGAGCTGGGCGGCGACAAGAAGTACCTGACCTTCGACGACCTCAACCGCGAGCTGCCAGACAACATCGTCTCGCCCGACGACATCGAGGACGTGCTGCAAAAGCTCGAAGGCTCGAACATCACGGTCGCCGACTCCGACGAGCGCCTCATCGAGCAGGCCGCCTCCTCGGTCGTCCCCGACGACCTCGACGGAGACCTCGACGAAGACATCGAGCTCGACCTCTCGGCCGGCGCGCTGGAGAAGACCAACGACCCCGTCCGCCTCTACCTGCGCGAGATGGGCGTCGTCCCGCTCCTCACGCGCGAGGGCGAGGTCTCCATCGCCAAGCGCATCGAGCGCGGCCAGATCAAGACGCAGAAGGCCATCTCGCGCTCGCCCATCGCCGTCAAGGAGTTGTGCCGCCTCGGCGACGAGCTGGCCGCCGGCCGCCTCAACATCCGCGACATCGTCACCTTCTCCGAGCAGGCCGAGCTGACGGGTCAGGAGGACAAGGCCGACGAGTATCTGCGCTGGACTCTGGAGGGCGTGGAGAACATCCGCCGCGTCTTCAAGGCGGGGCTGAAGGACTGGGAGAAACTGCGCGCCGAGCAGAAGCTGTTGCGCGGCAAGAAGTCGAAGAAGCTGCTGCGCCTCAAGCGCAAGGTGGCGCGGATGCGCCTCGAAATCTCGCAGGAGATGAAGCTTTTGAACCTGACGGAGAAGGCGCGCCAGCAGTTGATCAACGCCATCCGCAAGGTCGCCAAAGAGATTCGCGTCGCCGAGAACGAGATCAACACCAACGCCGAGAAGCTCAACCGCAAGCGCGTCCGGCCCGACGAGGAGCGCG
>DATMVI010000455.1:0-12973 GCA_035563275.1 Pyrinomonadaceae bacterium | reverse complement strand
GGAGATGGAATACTTCGTCCGCCCCGGCGACGACGAGCGCGTCCATCAGGAGTGGATCGACTACTGCCACCAGTGGTTCGTCGAGCTCGGCATCAGCCCCTCGAACCTCCGCTTCTACGAGCAGCCGAAGGAGGAGCTGGCTCACTACGCCAAGCGCACCGTGGACATCCACTACCGCTTCTTCCCCGAGCGCGCCGAGGAGGAGCGCCAGTGGGACGAGCTGATGGGCATCGCCAACCGCACCGACTTCGACCTCAAGGCCCACTCGAAGAAGCCCGAGGACGCCGAGGGCAAGCGCCTCAACCCCGACTCGACCGAAGACCTCTCCTACTTCGACGAGGGCGCGAAGGAGCGCTTCTACCCTTACGTCATCGAGCCCGCGGCCGGCGTCAACCGCACCGTCCTCGCCGCCCTGATGGACGCCTACACCGAGCGGACGACCGACAAGGGCGAGAAACGCGTGGTACTGAAACTGCACCCGCGGCTCGCGCCCGTCAAAGTCGCCGTGCTGCCGCTGGCGAAGAACAAGCCGGAGATCGTGGGCTTGGCGAGGCAGCTCAAAAAGAGCTTGCAGCCCTCGATGCGCGCCGTCTACGACGACACGGGTGGCATCGGCAAACTCTACGCGCGGCAGGACGAGATCGGCACGCCCTTCTGCGTCACCGTTGACCACCAGTCGCTCGAAGACGAGGCCGTCACCGTCCGCGACCGCGACACGTGGGAGCAGGAGCGCGTCAAGGTCGCCGAACTGCCCGAGCACCTGCGGCGGCGGCTGGGAATCAACTGTTAGTAAATCGCAGTCGCCGGCCGTCAGTTCTTCGTCTTTGATTGACGACCGACGGCCGCTGACTCGCATTCACGAACCCTTATGCCGGTAGTCAAAAAACGCAATCAGCAGACCGAGGCGCGGCTGCTTCTGGAAGACGAGGAGCCCGTGGAGCTGCCGCCGGCCGAGGTCGAAGAGTCGGCGGTCGTCCTACAGTTCGAGCAGTTCCGGCAGCACGTGCCCGAGCTGCTCGAAGCGCTGCGCGCGGGCACGCTGGCCGAGCCCGCGCCGGTCGTCATGGACGGCGCGACCTTCGTCATCCACGGCGCGACGCGCAGCTTCTGGGTGCGCCTCTGGCACTCCTCGCCCGAGCGCACCCGCGTCGAGCGCGTGCAGGTCGTCAGTTGCATGCCCTCCACCCGCGGCGTGCAGCTCATCGTCGACGACCCCGAAGACTACCTCGACGACGACGACGACGAGTTTGACGACGACGAAGACCCCGACGGCGGCGAGGGCGAACTCGGCGAAGACGAAGGCGAACTGGACGAAGACGACGACGCGCTGCCACGCTAGATTCGATTAAGAGTTAAGAGTTAAGAATTAAGAACGGCGTGTCGGCGGAACGTCCTTCAAGACCCGCGGCCACACCATTCTTAATTCTTAACTCTTAACTCTTAATTCTCCTATGTCCCCTCCCGTCCCCGAAAAAATCCTGAAGCTGGCGCGCGCCGTGGAGGCGGAGGGCGGGCGGGCGCTGATGGTCGGCGGCTGCGTGCGCGACCGCCTGATGGGGCGCGCGGCGAAGGACTGGGACGTGGAGGTCTACGGCGTCGAGCCTTCGCGGCTGCGCGCGCTGCTCGACCGCTTCGGCCGCGTCAACGTCGTCGGCGAGGCGTTCACCGTCTACAAGCTCGGCCCCGACCTCGACGTGAGCCTCCCGCGCCGCGAGCGCAAGGCGGGGCGCGGCCACCGCGGCTTCGTCATCGAAGGCGACCCCTCGATGGCGGTCGGGGAGGCCGCGCGCCGCCGCGACTTCACCGTCAACGCCGTCCTCGAAGACCCGCTCACGGGCGAGCTGCACGACCCCTTCGGCGGCCGCGCCGACCTCGGAAGAAAACTTTTGCGCGCCGTCGCGCCCGAGACCTTCGTCGAAGACAGCTTGCGCGTGCTGCGCGCCGCGCAGTTCGCCGCCCGCTTCCGGTTCGACATCGAGCCGCAGACCGTCGAGCTGTGCCGCGCCGTAGACCTCACAGACCTCGCGGCCGAGCGCGTCTGGGGCGAGCTGGAGAAAATCCTCCTCGTCGCCCCGCAGCCGTCCGTCGGCCTCCGCTGGCTCGACCGCCTCGGCGTGGTCGAAAAAATCTTCCCCGAACTCCACGCGCTCAAAGGCGTGCCGCAGGAGAGCGAGTGGCACCCCGAGGGCGATTGCGACGTGCACACGTGGCTCGTCTGCGACCGCGCGCGCGAGCTGATTGACGACCTCGACCACGCGCGGCGCGTGACGGTGATGCTGGCGGCGCTCTGCCACGATCTGGGGAAGCCGGCGACGACCGGCTTCGTCGAGGGGCGCATCCGCTCGCGCGGCCATGAGGAGGCGGGCGTCGAGCCGACGCTCTCCCTGCTCGACCGCCTGAAGGTCTTCACGCTCGAAGGCTACGACGTGCGCGCGCAGGTCGTGGCGCTCGTGCGCGACCACCTCAAGCCCGGCGAGTTCTACCGCGCGCGCGACGAAATCTCCGACGGCGCGTTCCGCCGCCTCGCGCGCCGCTGCGAGCTGGAGCTGCTCTACCGCGTCGCGCGCGCCGACTCGCTGGGCCGCAACGCGCCGTGGGTTCCGCGCGAGCGTTGGTTCACGGCCGAGGCGCAGGAGTGGTTCATCGCCCGCGCGCGCGAGCTGGCCGTCGCGCAGAAGCCGCCCGCGCCGATCCTCATGGGCCGGCACCTTTTGGAGATGGGCCTCAAGCCCTCGCCGCTCTTCAAAAAAATCCTCGACGCCGTTTACGAGCTCCAGCTCGACGGCCGCGTCCGCGACCTCGAAGCCGCGCGCGCCGAGGCCCGCCGCCTGCTCGAAACGACTGACGGGGGGTGACGGGTGTCAGACCTCGGGAGACGGGCTGAAGCGACTCGTCTCCCCCGTCGCCCGCCGCCCGGCACCCGCCCCTTTGTTGCCGCGTCGGGCGGTGGTGTAAGATACCGCGTTCAAAAGGGCCGCCTATCGCAATCCGTGAGACAGGCTGTGGCGCCGCGAACCCTCGCGCGGGCGGCGCGTGACGCCGATTAATTCACCTTCAGAGGAACAGCACTGATGATCGATTTCGAACTGACCGACGACCACAAGGCCATCCGGCAGACCGTGCGCGAGTTCGCGCAGCGCGAGGTCGCGCCGCACATCAAGGAGTGGGACGAGAAGCAGCACTTCGAGCGCT
Source organism: Pyrinomonadaceae bacterium (assembly GCA_035563275.1). Taxonomy (GTDB): domain Bacteria; phylum Acidobacteriota; class Blastocatellia; order Pyrinomonadales; family Pyrinomonadaceae; genus QHXN01. Next base: position 9,781 of record DATMVI010000455.1, on the reverse strand, counting down.
CGGTGCTCGACAAGATGGCCGAACTCGGCATCCTCGGCGTCTGCGTCCCCGAGGAGTACGGCGGCGCGGGCTTCGACTACGTCGCGCTCGGACTCGTCTGCGAAGAGCTCGAGGCCGTGGACACCTTCCTGCGCGTCATCATGTCCGTCCACACGGGCCTGAACTCGCTCTCGCTCTACGCGTGGGGCACGGAGGAGCAGAAGCAGAAGTACCTCGTCCCGCAGGCCAAAGGCGAGCGGATGGCGACCTACGGGCTGACCGAGCCGGGCGCGGGCAGCGACGTGGTCGGCTCGCGCTCGACCGCCCGGCGCGAGGGCGACGAGTGGGTCTTGAACGGCGAGAAGATGTGGATTTCTCTGGCCGGCGACGTGGCCGACAACTTCCTCTTCTTCTGCTGGACGGACGAGGAGAAGCGGCGCAGGCGCGACCACTCGGGGATGTCCTGCTTCATCGTCGAGCGCGCGATGAAGGGCTTCACCTCCGGAACCATCCACGGCAAGATGGGCATCCGCGCCGGCAACACCGGCTACTTCTCCCTGCAAGACGTGCGCGTGCCCGCCGGGAACATGCTGGGCGAGGAGGGCGAGGGCTTCAAGATCGCGATGTTCGCGCTGGAGCAGGGGCGCTACACGGTCGCGGCGGGCGCGACGGGCCTCATCCGCGCCTCGCGCGACGCCTCGGTCGCCTACGCCCTCGAGCGCGAGACGTTCGGGACGAAGATCGCCAACCACCAGCTCGTCAAGCAGAAGATCGCCGAGATGGAGGCCGACTACCAGATGTCTCACCTGCTCTGGCTGCGCGCCGGCTGGCTCAAGAACGAGGGCCGGCCGAACGCGCGCGCCACGAGCTTGGCCAAGTGGCAGGCCACCGTCCGCAGCGAGAAGGCCGCCTCGATGGCCATCGAGGTTCACGGCGCGAACGGCTACTCGAACGACTACCCCGTCGAGCGCTACCTGCGCAACTGCAAGGCCGCCGTCATCTACGAGGGCACGCGCGACATTCACACGCTGATGCAGGCCGACTGGGCGCTCGGCCTCAAGGGCGAGAAGCCCGCGCGCAAAACCCTCCCGCCCTACAGGCCCGCCGGGTCGCGCGACGCCGTCGCGGCCGACTGATAAGCCCCGAGTTAAAGAGACGGGCCGAAGCCCCGGCCGCGGAGCCTTCAACCCCGCGGCCGGCGCTCGCCTTAACCCGGAACCCGGAACCTGAAACTCCCCTTGCCTCTATCAATTCGGCGCGCGCTCTGCTAGTATTCGGGCTGCTTTCCTTGCAGGCGTTCATTTCTCGGCGGAAGCTGCCCGAACTTCGACCTTTAATCTAGCGTGGGGACTTGCGAGACCATGGCTCAGGAGATGAACAGCGTCGGCCTTTCCCTCGACTTTCTCAGCGTGTGCGAGGAGGCGGCCATCGCCTCGGCCCGCACGATGGGGCAGGGCGACCGCAAATACTCCGACCACGTCGCCGTCGAGGCCATGCGCGCCGTGATGGACACCGTCCCGATGCGCGGCCGCATCGTCATCGGCGAGGGCGAGCGCGACGAGGCCCCGATGCTCTACATCGGCGAGGAGGTCGGGGCCGGCTACCACAAGCCGACGGACGGCGAGTTCTACCCCGAGGTGGACATCGCCGTCGACCCGCTCGAAGGCACCAACCTCTGCGCGCTCGGCGCGAATAACGCCATCGCCGTGCTCGCCGCCTCGGAGCGCGGCGGCTTGCTCAACGCGCCCGACATCTACATGGACAAGATCGTCGTCGGCCCCTCCTCGCGCGGGGCCATCGACATCGACGCGCCCGTCAAAGACAACCTCCGGGCCATCGCCCGCCGCCTCTCGCGCGACATCGAAGACCTGACCGTCATCGTCCTCGACCGCCCGCGCCACAGGAAGCTCATACAGGACGTGCGCGACGCCGGGGCGCGCATCCGCCTCATCTCCGACGGCGACCTCTCGGCCGGCATCTCGGCCGCGGTCGCCGGCACCAACATCCACGCGCTGATGGGCATCGGCGGCGCGCCCGAGGGCGTGATCACGGCCGCCGCCATGAAGTGCCTGAACGGCGAGATACAGGCGCGGCTCGTCTTCGACCCCGAGCGCCTCGGCGTGGACAAGAGCAAGGTTCCGCCCGCCGAGAGGGTGCTCGACCGGCTCAGGGAGATGGGCATCAGCGACCCGAGCAAGGTCTACGACACCAACGACCTCGCGCCCGGCAGGAAGGTCATCTTCGTCGCCACCGGCGTCACCGACGGCTCGCTTCTGCGCGGCGTCCGCTTCTTCGGCGCGGGCAAGCGCACCCACTCGCTCGTCATGACCACCGAGTCGCGCCACATCCGCTTCGTAGACACCGTCCACGTCGAGGGCGGCCCCGACACGGTCATTCGATTCTAGGTTGCGGGCCGCGGATGAGAAGAAGGTGATCGATTAACTACCCGGCCGCTTCTTATTCCGCCGTCCGCCATCCGCCATCCGCAATTCCACGAATGCCGTCTCCGATTACAGATTACGTCCCGCAGGTCGCAGGCACGGGGTCGCGGCGGGCGTGGGCGGTGTGGGGCGCGGGCGCGGGACTCGCGGCCCTCTTCGTCGGCGTGGTTCTGCTCGCGCCGGCGGCGCGCGCGGCCGGGTGGGTCTTGCTCTCGGAGGTGCTTTACGGCAGCTTCCGTCTGGCCTGCCACCAGATGCCGGAGCGCGCCTTCGCGGTGGCCGGGCACCCTCTGGCGGTGTGCGCGCGCTGCTCGGGCCTCTACGCGGGGGCGCTCGCCGGCTTCCTCGTCTACCCGCTCGCGCGGGCCGTGGCGCGGACGGACGCGCCGCGGCGCGGGTGGCTTTTGTGGGCGGCCGCGCCGACCTCGGTCGACTTCGCGCTCGGCGTCCTCGGACTCTGGGAGAACACGCACTGGTCGCGCTTCCTGACGGCGCTGCCGCTCGGCGCGACCGCGGCCTTCTACATCGTGCCCGGCCTCGTCGAGTTGGGCCGGGGCGTCAACCTTCGTTTCCCCCGCGCGGCAAGGCGTCGCCGGGTGACGGGCGGCCGCGCCCGAGACAACACCCAAAAGCTTTACCAATCTTGAAAGAGAAGGTAGGAGAAGGATGAACGACAGAACAAAAGCCGCGGTCATCGGCGGCGCAGTCGCGGGCGTGCTCTCGGTCATACCCATCGTGAGCACGTGCTGTATCCTGTGGGCCATCGGCGGCGGCGTGCTCGCCGTGTTCATGTACCTGAGGGGCGCGGGCGGGCCGATGTCGCCCGGCGAGGGGGCCAAGCTGGGCCTGCGCGCCGGCGTGGTCGCGGCCATCATCTACCTGATCATCGCGCTGCCGCTGATGCTGCTGACGGGCGGCGCGGCCATGAGTCAGGCGATGCAGCAGGCGGGCGGCAGCGACGCCGTCGGGGCCGGGATGCTCGCCGGCCTCGGCGCGTTCATGGTGGTCGTGGTGGCCGCCCTGCTCGTCGGCTTCACGGCGCTCGGCGGCCTCATCGGCGCGGCCATCTTCGGCAAGGGCGCGGGCGCGCCTCCGCCGCCTCCGCCGGCTTCGGGCTTCGGCGGGCCGGCCGGCGGCCCCGGCGGCTTCGGCGGGCCGGGCGGCGGCAGCTACGGCCAGAACCCGTAAGGGCGCGGCGTGAAGGGGCGCGCGACGGGTGAGGGGCGAGGGCGCCGCGGCGTCCTCGCCCCCGCCCGCCCGCCCCGTTCCCCCTTCCCGGCGCGGGCCTCCGCGGCGGCGAAATTCGGCATCAAAGAGGGCAGCGCCGGGCGCTATGGCCGGCGCTGCCCGTTCTTTAAGGAAGTTCGAGTTGCGGGTCGCGGGTGAAGAAGTGGTTCTTCACCCGCGACTCGAAACTCTTTCTTCCGTCCCGGAGCGTTGAGAGATGACGAAGCCCGCCCTGTCCCTGCTCGCCCCCGACCAGCTCTTCCGCAAGTACATCGGTGACGTGGTGGCCAAGACGGCCGACAACGTCAGCCCGCTCTACCGCCTCGACGCCCTCGACTGGGCCGTGCTCGTCCTCTACTTCACGGTGCTCTTCGTCCTCGCCCTCTACGGCGCGTACCGCGTCAAGCAGGTCATAGACTTCTGGCGCTACCGCCGCGTCGGGCCGCAGCCCAAAGCCATCTTCGCCGAGCACGAGCTGCCGCGCGTGACCGTACAGTTGCCGCTCTTCAACGAGATGTACGTCGTCGAGCGCCTGCTCGCGGCGGTCGCCGCGCTCGACTACCCGCGCGAACGCCTCGACGTGCAGGTGCTCGACGACTCGACCGACGAGACCTGCGCGGTCGCGCGCCGCGCCGTCGAGCGCTACCGCCGCGAAGGTCTCGACATCGCCTACGTCCACCGCGACGACCGGGCGGGCTTCAAGGCCGGCGCGCTGGAGAACGGTTTGAAGAGCGCGAAGGGCGAGCTGGTCGCCATCTTCGACGCCGACTTCGTGCCGCGCCCCGACGCCCTGCGCAAGCTGGCGCACTTCTTCTCCGACCCGCTCGTCGGGTGCGCGCAGATGCGCTGGTCGCACATCAACGGCTCCTACAACCTGCTCACCCGCCTTCAGACCATCCTCCTCGACGGCCACTTCGTCGTCGAGCAGACGGTCAGGAACCGCACGGGCGGCTTCTTCAATTTCAACGGCACGGCGGGCCTCTGGCGGCGGCGTGCGATTGAACTCTCCGGCGGCTGGCAGCACGACACGCTCACCGAAGACACCGACCTCTCTTTCCGCGCGCAGCTGATGGGCTGGCGCTTCGTCTACCTTCTGGACGAGGACGCGCCGTCGGAGGTTCCCGTCGAGATCAACGCCTTCAAGGCGCAGCAGCGGCGCTGGGCGAAGGGCGTCACCGAGGTCGCCTTAAAACTCTACCCGCGCATCCTGCGCGCGAACCTGCCGGCCCGCGTCAAGCTGGAGATGTTCTTCCGCCTGACGGGTAACGTCAGCTACCCGCTGCTCATCCTTTCGAGCCTCCTGCAATTCCCGCTGCTCATCGTCCGCTACAATCAGGGCCTCTACCACCTGATGCTCTTAGACCTGCCGCTGCTCTTCTTCTCGACCGCGTCGGTCGTGCTCTTCTACGGCTCGGCCGTCTGGTACCTCGACCGCCCGCGCGCGCGCCGCCGTCTCCTGCACCTGCCGCTCGTGATGGCGCTCGGCGTCGGCCTCGCCTTCTCGAACGCGCGCGCCGTTTTCGAGGCGCTCTGCGGCGTCAGGACCGAGTTCGTCCGCACGCCGAAGTACAGGGTCGAGGGCGCGCGCGACGCCTCATGGCGGCGCAAGAAGTATTTCGGCGGGCGCGGCTGGCTGCCCGCCTTCGAGCTGGGCTTCGCCGCCTACTTCCTGCTCGCCATCCTCTACGCCGCGCGCATGGCGATGTGGGGCACGATCCCTTTCCTCTGCCTCTTCTGCTTCGGCTACGGCTACATGGGCCTGATGAGCCTGCTCCAGACGGCCGGCGTCCGCCGTCGGGCCGAGGCGCTCAGGCCCGCCGCCGCCGGCCGCCGCTAGGCGGGCCGCCGTCCGCGTTCGAGCGAGCGACAAAAAAGGCGGGCCGCCCCCGAAAGAGCGGCCCGCCTTTCAGCGTCCCCGGAGCCGGCTTTAGTTCCGGCTGCCCGCGTTCAGCAGCCGCAGCAGGGCGAGGAAGATGTTGAAGGCGTCGAGGTAGAGCGAGAGCGCGCCGGCCACGTACTCGTTCGTCGGGTAGTGGCGGATGATGTTCGACGTGTCGTAGAGCACGAAGCCGGAGAAGAGCAGCAGCGACGTGGCCGCGATGCCGAAGCCGAAGGCGCTCGACACGACGAACATGTTGACGAGCGCCGCCACGACGACGACGATCAGGCCGACCGTCAGCATCCCGCGCATGAAGCTGAAGTCGCGCTTCGAGACGAAGACGTAGGCCGTCAGGCCGCCGAAGATGCCGACCGTCAGCGCGCCGGCCGCGAGGATCGAGCCGGGGTTCGTCCGCCCGAGCACGTAGAGCAGCGGCGAGATGACGACGCCCGTCAGCGTCGTGAAGGCGAAGAGCGCGACGAGGTTGACGCCGCGCACGTGACGCACGGCCTGCGCCGCGAAGACGCCGCCGATCATCGCGAAGAGCATGATGAACGGGTGCTCGAAGGCGAACCGCAGCAGCGGCGTGAACGAGAGCCCGAGGCCCGCGCCGCCGATGGCGAACAGCGTCGCCGCGAAGAAGAGCGCGTAGACCTTGCGCACGAACCCCATGCGCTCCGAGACGCTGACCTCGGCGGCCGGCACGGGCTGCATGCCGCCCCAACCGCCCTCGGGCCGGCCCCACGCCGGCTGCTGCTGCCCGTAGCGCTGATTCTGAGACTGATAGTCGTTCATTGAAATCCTCTCTCGAAAAGGGGAAAACCTTCCGCGGCGCGCCCGCCGGGCCGCGCCGTCAACTTAGATGTGTGGGCTTTAAATGGCGATGTACGTCACGTCTGCCGGTAACTTTAACCCAAGTTCGGAGGGACATTCAACAGGAGCAGACGGAAGAAGTGGACGGTAGCCGGTAGGCGCTCTGCGTGACGGTCGCCGACGCCGAGACCCGGCCGATTCGTTAGAGACCGCCTCTCTACTGACTACCGTCTACTTCCTTTGCTTCCCGCCCCGTTGGTGATTAAATGAGCCGGTGCTGAAAATCGTCCTGATCGGGGTGGCCGGGATGGCCGGGACGCTCGGCCGCTACTGGGTTTCGGCGGCCGCCGCGCGCCGCTACGGCGGGAAATTCCCGCTCGACACGTTCGCCGTCAACGTCCTCGGCTGCTTCGCCATCGGCTTCCTCGCCCACGTCATGCGCGAGCGCCTCGCCGCGGGGGAGACGGCCGGGGCCGTCGTCATGGTCGGCCTGCTCGGCGGCTTCACCACCTTCTCGTCCTACGGCCTCCAAGCCTTCACGCTCGCGCGCGAGGGCTGGGTGACTCACGCCGCGGCCTACGTCGTCGCCTCGAACCTGCTCGGGCTGCTGATGGTGTGGGCCGGGCACGCCCTCGCGCGGGCGCTCGTGCCGGCCTGATGAGCGCGGCGGCCGAGGGCGGGGCGGGGCGGGGGGGCGTGACGCCGATCCTTTACGTGCTCGGGGCGGCGCTGCTGTGGAGCACGGGCGGGCTGTTCATCAAGGCCACGGAGCTGTCGGCCTACGAGCTTTCGTTCGGGCGCTCGCTGCTCGCGGCGCTCACGGTCGCCTACTTCACGCGGCGGGCCGGGTTCGGCGTCAACGGCGTGACGGTCGTCGCGGCGGTGCTCTACGCGGCGCTGCTCCTGCTCTTCGTGGCGGCGACGAAGCTGACGACGGCCGCCAACGCCATCTTCCTCCAGTACACCGCGCCCGTCTACGTCGCCGTCTTCGAGCCGCTCGTCTTCAAAGAGAAGTACCGGCGCGGCGACTTCCTCGTCGTCGCCGCCTGCGCCGGCGGCGTCGCGCTCTTCTTCGTCGGGCGGCTGCGGCCCGAGGAGCTGACGGGGAACCTGCTGGCGCTGCTCTCGGGCGTCTGCTTCGCGGTCTTCATGCTGCTCATCCGCCTGCCGCGCGCGGGGCGCGTCAACCGCGCCTCGTCGATCATCTACGGCAACCTCCTGCTCGCGGCCGCCTGCGCCCCGGCCTTCTTCCGCGGGGCCGGCCGGGTGACGGCGGCCGACCTCGGCGTCATCCTCTTCCTCGGCGTCTTCCAGATCGGCGTGGCCTACACGCTGTTTACGCGCGGCATCGAGCGCGGCGTGCGCTCGCTCGACGCCGCGCTCGTCGGCTACGTCGAGCCGCTCTCGAACCCGGTCTGGGTCTACCTCTTCCTCGGCGAGCGCCCCTCGGGGTGGGCCGCCCTCGGCGGGGCCGTCATCATCGCCGCCGTCGCCGCCCACAGCCTCGCGCTCGCGCGAAAAAGGAAAAGACGTAAATCGGTGAAAGCCGCGAACCGCGAATCGTGACCCGAAAAAAAGTCGCCAGACGCCGGTCATCAGTTGTCGGTAAAGACGAAGAAAAAACTGATAACTGACGACTGACGACTCTCACTCACGATTCACGGCTTTTACCTGAAGTCTCTGATGAGGACGACGCCGGTGGTCTCGGCGGTGCGGGTGAGGACGAGTTGTTTGCCGTCGGGGGAGAAGTCGTAGGCGGTGACGCCGTCGGCGGCGAAGTCGGTGAGCCTGACGGGGTCGCCGCCGGGGAGCGGCTGCATCCAGACGTTGCTGACGCCGTCGCGCGCGTCGAGGTAGGCGATGCCGCGGTTGTCGGGCATCCAGACCGTGTTCATGCGCATGCTCGGGCTGGTGTCGAAGAACCTGACGGGCGGGCCGCCCTCGATCGGCAGGACGGCGAGCTTGACCAGTTCGTCCTGCCCGGTCATGTAGACGCAGACGACCCACCTGCCGTCGGGCGAGACGTGCGGCCACGAGGAGGGCTGGTCGGTGAGGGCCACGGGGTCGCCGCCGTCTATCGGAACCTTCCAGATCAGGTTGCGCTCGCCCATGCCGAACGTGGCGTAGACGACCCAGCGGCCGTCGGCCGTCACGTGCGGGAAGTTCTCGCCGCGCCCGCGCGTCAACTGCTTGAGGTTCGAGCCGTCGGCGTCCATCCGCCAGATGTTGAAGGGGCCGCCCGCGCGGTTCGAGAGGAAGACGACGTGGCGGCCGTCGGGCGAGACCGCCGGGCCGTAGTTCGAGCGCGCGCCGACGGTGAGCTGGCGCGCGCCCGTGCCGTCCGCGTTCATCACCCAGATGTCCCAACTGCCCGAGGCGACGGACGCGTAGAAGATGCGGCCGTCGGGCGACCACGTGACGCCGTAGTAGCCGTCGAACTTGCCGGTGCCGGTCGTGACCTGCCGCCCGCGCGCCGGGTCTGAGGTGGGCGCGACCCAGACGTTCGGGACACGGTCGGTCTGCACGGTGACGAGCGTGCCGGCGTCGGCCGTCACGCTCAGCCCCTGATAGTAGTTGAGGTCGTTGGTGACGCGGCGGGCCTCGCCCCCCGGGTAGGAGAGCCGCCAGATTTGGATGGGGCTCAGCTCGCGCTCGGCCGCCGTCATCAGCAGGCCGCCGCCGTCGGGCAGCCACGCCAAGTGGTTGATCTCGAACCAGAGGCCGGGGAGTTGTCGGGTCTCCGCGCCGTCGGCGACGTTGAAGGCGGTGACGCCCATGTGCGGCCGCCCGCCGGCGTGCTCCTCGACGAGCGAGTAGCTGCACGCGACGGTGCGGCCGTCGGGCGACCAGACGGGGTTGACGAGGAGGCGCGGCGGCCCGCTCGTCGCCACCTGCCGGACGTTGCGGCCGTCGGCGTCGGCGACGTAGAGCGTGCGGCCGCCGTGCTCGGTGAAGCCGCGGACGAAGGCGAACTGTTTGCCGTCGGGCGAGAAGCTGATGGCGCTGTTGACCTCTTCGAGCACGCGGAGGCGGGGGCCGCCGAGGACGGGAACCTTGCGGAGCATCGCCGAGGGCGTGTTCTGCCGCGTCGAGGCGAAGTAGACGTGCTGGCCGTCGGGCGAGAAGGTGAGGCCGACGTGGAGGACGCCGCCCGTGGGCGGGACGATCTGCTGGCTGTTGCTGGCCGCCGTCACCTGCCTGACCCAGATGCTCTGGCCCCCCGGCTCGTTGGCGACGTAGGCGAGCACCTTGCCGTCGGGCGAGACGGCCGCGTCCACGACCGCGCCCGAGACCGGCAGCCGCGTCAGCTGCAACGACTGGAAGGAGGCCGGCCCGCGCGGCGCGAGGTGCGGGCGCAGCGAGAACCTGTAGACGGCGTAGACGAGGGCGGCGAAGCCGAGGAAGGCCGCGGCCGCGATGAGCGCCGCCGCCCGCGCCGGGT
>DATMVI010000454.1:0-5087 GCA_035563275.1 Pyrinomonadaceae bacterium | reverse complement strand
ATCGCCAAGCTGCTCGACGCGGAGCTGGCCCCGGCTTCGCTCGCCGCCGCGCACACGGCCACCGCGATGCGGATGATGACGCCCGACTACGCCGCCCCCGAGCAGGTGCGCGGCGAGCCGGTGACGACGGCGACGGACGTCTACTCGCTCGGCGCCGTGCTCTACGAGCTTTTGACCGGCGAGCGCGCGCACGAGCTGAAGGGCCGCTCGCTTCAGGAGATCGACCGCGTCGTCTGCCGCGAGGAGGTCGAGGCCCCGAGCGCGCGCGTCTCGCGCCGCCGCGGCGAGGCCGGCTCGCGCCTGCGCCGCGAGCTGCGCGGCGACCTCGACAACATCGTCCTGATGGCGATGCGCAAGGAGCCGGGCCGCCGCTACCCTTCGGTCGACCAACTCTCGGAAGACATCCGCCGCCACCTCGAAGGCCGGCCCGTGCTGGCGCACGCCGACACTTTCCGTTACCGCGCCGCCAAGTTCGTCCGCCGCCACAGGGCCGCGGCCGCGGCCGCCGCGCTCGTCGTCCTCACGCTCGTCGGCGGCATCGTCGCCACCGCGTGGCAGGCCCGGCGCGCCACCGAGCAGGCGCGCATCGCCTCCGAGCAGCGCGACCGCGCGCGCCGCCGCTTCGACGACGTGCGCCAGCTCTCCAACGCGCTGCTGAGCGACATCGCGCCGAAGATCGAGCGCCTCGAAGGCTCGACCGCGGCGCGTCAGGCGCTCGTCGCGCAGTCGCTCAAGTACCTCGACTCGCTGGCGGGCGAGTCGGCCGACGACGTGGTTTTGCAGGCGGAGCTGGCGGCGGCTTACGAGCAGGTCGGCGTGCTGCAAGGCGATTCGCGCAAGCCGAGTCTGAGCGACTTCCGCGGCGCAATCGTGAGTCTGGAAAAGGCGCAGCAGATTCGGCGGCGGTTGTTGGAAATCAACCCGGACGACGCGGAGAACCGCCGGCTGCTGGCGGATAACTTACGGCTGCTCGCCCTCAGAAGGATGACGCAGCGCGACGTGGACGGCGGTTTCAGGGACAGCGCCGAGGCGTTGCGGATTTACGAAACTTTAGTCGCCGAACGGCCCGGCTCGCTCGAGCTGGAAAGGACTTTCCTCGAAGCGCAGACCGAAGACGCGACGAGCTACATCAACCGCGGCCGCGACGCCGAAGCCATCCCCCCGCTCCAGCGGGCGGCGGCCAGACTCGAAGAGCTGCGCCGGGCGCACCCCGCCGACACGGAGACCGAGCGCATCCTCGGCAAATGTCTGATGTCTCTGGGGGTCGCGCTCTCGTGGGGAGGCCGCCAGCCGGAGGCCGAGGCGGAGATGGCGCGCGCCGTGTCAATCGCCGAATCGCTCGCCGCCCGCTTCCCGAACGACACGAACCTCAAACAAGACCTCTGGAAGTTTTACGAAGCGGCGAGCGGCATTTACGAAGAAGTCGACGACGCGCGCTCGTTCGAGATTTGCGAAAAATCCCGGCGGGTCGTCGAGGAGATCATCGCCGCCGACCCCGCCAACGCGCAGGCGCGCCATAATTTGTCGAAAAGTTTCGCGCGGCTCGGCATCACGGCCGCCAACCTCGGGAAGCCCGTCGAGGCCCTCGGCTTTCTGGAACGTTCGATGGCGATCGTCCTTGAGTTGCAGGGGAAAGACCCTCTGAACCGCGCCTACGACCGCGACGTGAGCGCGCTCTACATCAGAATCGGCGTCGCGCGGTTCAAGCAGCGCGACTTCGCGGGCGCGCTCGCCGCGTTCGAAAAAAGCGCGGAGCTTTACGAAAAGCAGCTCGCCAGCCACGCCGCCAACACCATCCTCGTGCGCGATCTGGCGATCGCTTACCGGCACGCCGGCCTGTCTCACAAAGAGCTGGCGAAGACCGCCGGCGGGCAGCTCCGTCAAACTCATCTGGCGGGGATGGGGGAGAATTATCGGCGGGCGTTGGACGCGCTGCTGAAGGCTCAGGAGCGAAAAGCCCTGCCCGAGGTGGATCGCAAATTTTTAGAGGCGGTGCGGAAAGACGTTGAAGAACTCGAAAGCTCGCGTTGAGCGGGCCCGAGCGACCCGGCGAGACGAACGTCAGGCGGGCGGTCTTTGAAGCTCACACCCGGGCGAGGCCCGGCCCGCTCACGACGCGACGCGCCGCACGCGGGCCGTGGCCTTGCCGACCGCGTCCGAGGCGTTGTAGAGCGAGCGCAGCGGGACGAAGCCGAAGAGTCGGTAGTCGGCCACCGCCTTCAGCCCGGCCGAGGCGATGCAGCCGCACTGCGTGCAGTCGGGCGTGCCGCCGAACTGGCAGGGCGTGATGCGGTTCCTGAGGTCGGCCGTCAGCGAGAGCGTCGTGCGCGCGAAGACGCACTCGGCGGGCGACTGCGGCGGGTTGAGGTAGCCGTGCGTCACCGACCTCGGCATGACCAGCTTCGGGAAGCGCCGCCTCAACTCGGACAGGTGCGTGAGCAGCGCCGGCCGCTCCGGCGCCGGGATGACCTCGGGGTCGTTCGCGCCGACCTGAGGCGTGAAGAGGCTGAACCAGATTTTCTTGACCTCGGGCCGCGCCGACCAGAACTCCAGAAACTCCTCGAAGTAGCCGGCCCGCCCCGTCTGCTGCCGGGTGATGGTGCAGTGAACCGTGACCCTCTGGCCCGCGATGTTTTGCAGGATGCGCTCGTAGGTGGCAGGCTTGCGCCGCTCGTCGTGGTCGGGCCGCAGGCCGTCGACCGAGACGACGAGGTGCAGGCCCTTAATGGCGTCCCACGCGGGCGGGATGCGGCGCACCGCGCTCGTCACCAGTTGCACCTCGACGCCCATCTCGCTCAACTGCGGCAGCAGCGCGTCGAGTTCGCGGAAGCGCACGAGCGGCTCGCCGCCGACGATGGAGAGGTGGAGCGGGCGGTGCTCGCGCACGACCCGGAGCACGCCCTCGACCAGTTCCTGCCCTTTGTAGTCGGCCAGCGTCCGGAGCGGCCCGACCTCGGCCGCGAGGTGCCCCGGCTCGTAGGCGTAGCAGCCGGGGCAGCGCAAAGGGCACTCGCGTGTGATCTCGATGGAGAGGGCAGGGTAACGGCCCGTCAGGATGCGGCCCCACGCGCGGAAGACTTCTGAGCGTTTCATAATTCGAGCACGAACCTTCCTTACGGCCCACGGCACCGACGGTCACGGGAGTGGCCTCACTTTATACTCTGCGCGTAGGGATGGCAACGCGTCGGGCGGAGGCGGCCGGCGGCCGCAGTCTGTATAATGGCGGCGAATCTTGACGACAGCTTTTCGGTGACATTCCCATCAGCGCGAACTTCATCGGCCATTTCTCGGACACAACCGGAGGAGTATGGACAGGTCTCTCAGAATCATCATCCTCGTCGTGGCCGCCGCCGTCTCGGCGGCCGCGCAGACTTCGGGCGGCGACGGCCTCGCGCGCCTGCTGCGCTTCCCGGACATCCGCGGCGACCTCATCGCCTTCGTCTACGCCGGCGACGTGTGGACGGTGCCGGCCGCGGGCGGCACGGCCCGCCGGCTCACCTCGCACGCGGGGCTTGAGCTGTTCCCGAAGTTCTCGCCCGACGGCCGCTGGGTCGCCTTCACGGGCGAGTACGACGGCACGCGTCAGGTCTACGTGATCCCGACCGACGGCGGCGCGCCGCGCCAACTCACCTTCCGCAACGACGTGGGCGCGCTGCCCCCGCGCGGCGGCTGGGATAACCGGGTGCTCGGCTGGACGCCCGACGGCCGCGCCGTCCTCTTCCGCGCCAACCGCGTCCCCTACAGCGACCGCCTCGGCCGCCCCTACCTCGTCCCCTTCGAGGGCGGCGATGAGCGCCCGCTCCCCATCACCGAGAGCGGCGGCGCGAGCTACTCGCCCGACGGCACGAAGCTGGCCTTCACCCCCATCTCGAACGAGTTCCGCGGCTGGAAGCATTACCGCGGCGGACAGTCGCCGGACGTGTGGGTCTACGACCTCGCGCGCAACACCTCGGAGCCGATCACCGACACGACCGCGCAGGACATGCTCCCGGTCTGGCTCGGCGACACCATCTATTACCTCTCCGACCGCGACTGGACGATGAACCTCTTCGCCTACGACACGCGGACGAGGCGGACGCGCAAGGTGACGAACCACACCGACTACGACGCGCTCTGGCCGAGCGGCAACGGCGACCGTCTGGTCTACGAGTCGGGCGGCTACGTCTACCGCCTCGACGGCGGCGGCGGCCGGCCCGAGCGCGTCCCCATCCGCGTCTACGGCGACTTCCCCGACACGGTCGCGCACTTCCGCAACGTCCGGCAGAACGTCGAGACCTTCGCCGTCTCGCCGACGGGCGCGCGCGCCCTCTTCGGCGCGCGCGGCGACATCTTCACCGCCCCGGCCAAAGAGGGCGAGGTGCGCAACCTCACCGACTCGCAGGGCGTGCGCGAGCTGGCCCCCTCTTGGTCGCCCGACGGGCGGTGGGTCGCTTACCTGAGCGACCGCACCGGCGAGTACGAAATCTACGTGCGCCCCGGCGACGGCTCGGGCGCGGAGCGGCGCGTGACGACCGACGGCGACATCTGGCGCTTCACGCCCGTCTGGTCGCCCGACAGCACGAAGCTGGCCTACGGCGACAAGCGGCAGCGCCTCCGCTACGTCGAGGTCGCGTCGGGCCGCACCGTGGAGGTTGACCGCGGCGCGCGCAACGACATCACCAACTACACGTGGGCGCCCGACAGCCGCTGGCTCGCCTACACGAAACTCGGCGACAACCAGTTTTCGGAAATCTGGGTCTACTCGCTCGCCGCCGGCCAGCCGCGGAGGCTCACGGGCGGGATGACGAGCGACACCGAGCCGGTCTTCGACCCGAAGGGGCGCTACCTCTACTTCCTCTCGAACCGCGACTTCAACCTCACCTTCAGCGGGTGGGAGTTCAACTACCTCTACACCAACCCGACGCGCGTCTACGTCGGGCTGCTCGCGGCCGACGGCCCCGCGCTCTTCCTGCCCGCGAGCGACGAGGAGCGCGCCAAGACGGGCGAGTCGCCCCTCACCCCGCCGCCCAACCCCGCGCAGCCGCCGCCTTCGCAGGGCGCGCAGCCGCGGCCGACGCCCGCGCCCGCCGACGCCCCGCAGGCCGAAC
>DATMVI010000453.1:0-13423 GCA_035563275.1 Pyrinomonadaceae bacterium | reverse complement strand
TGTTTTCGTCTCTCGGTGGGGCATGGCGATGTTCTTTCATGTTCGGTCTTCTTTCGCGGGCCGGGGGCTGCCGCTTCAGGGCTTGCGGCCGGGCGCGGCGTCGGCCAGAAGCGGGTCGAGTTTGGCCGCCTTCTCGGGCGCGCGCCGCCGCAGTTCCCTCTGCTCGGCGCGCGCGGACGCAGAGTCGCCGGCCAGCACGTAGGAGACGGCGAGGTTGTAACGGGCCTTGACGAAGTCGGGCCGCTCGGCCAGAACCTTCCGGTAGGCGGCGATGGCCTCCCCGTGGCGGCCGAGCTGCGAGTAGGCGGCCCCGGCCAGATAGGTGAAGTCCACCTCCGGGCTCTCGGCCGCTTCGAGGCCGGCGAGCGCGCGCGAGAACAGGGCCGTCGCCGGCTGCTTCAGACCCTTGCGCGCGATGCCGAGGTAATAAAGCGTCTCGCCGTCCTCCGGCTTGAGGCGCAGGGCCTTCTCGCAGGCGGAGGCCGCGGCGGCGAACCGGCCGAGGTCGTTGAGCGCGCGGCACATGTTCGTGTGGCCCATCTGGTTCGACGGGTCGAGCTCGACGCCGCGCTGCGCGGCCGCGAGCGACTCGCCGTGGCGGTCGGTCATGCTGTAGTACCAGCTCAGGTTGACGTAGCCGACGGCCAGATCGGGCTTGACGCGGACGGCCTCCTGCGCGGCGGCCACGGCCTCGTCGTAGCGGTCGAGGTTGTAGTAGGCGCTCGAAAGGCTGGCGAAGGCGTCGGGCAGGTCGGGGCGCAGGCGCGCGGCCTCCCGGTACTCGGCGGCGGCCTCGTCGAAGCGGCGCAGGTTGTAGAGGGCGTTGCCGGCCCCGAAGCGCGCGCCGGCGTCGGTCGCGTCGTGGCGCGCGGCGCGGCGGTAGGAGGCCAGCGCCTCCTCGAAGCGGCCGAGCCCGACCTGCGCGTTGCCGACGAGCGTGTAGATGGCTTCGGCCGAGGGGTTGGCGCGCAACACCTGCGAGTAGAGTTCGAGCGCCTCCGCGAACTGCCCGGCCTGCTCAAGCTCGACGCCGCGCCGCAGCATCGCCTCGGCCTCGTTCTGCGCCGCCGCGGCCCCCGCCGACAAAAGCAGCGCGAGGCACAGGGCGGCGACTCCGTGTTTCATCTTCATAAAAAAAGCCCTCCGTAGGTAACGCGAGAAAGAGGGCGGAGGAAGGTCACGCGGGCCGGGGCGGCGCGGGGTCGGGTGCGGCGGGAGGCGTTTTCAAACACGGAGGGCACGGGGCGCGGCGCGCCCGGCGGCGATTCCTCCGGGGCGGGCGTTAGTTCATTACGGTGTAGCCGCCCGCGTCGAAGACGACGATGGTCATCTCGCGGCCGCCGGCCCGCGCCCGCGCGACGCCCTCGGGCTTGAGCTGGCGGTCGAACTTGGCCGTCTGGCGGGGCGCGGGCTGCTTCTCGTCGCCGTTCCACTCCCAGAGCCCGAAGTCCGTTAAAGTCTGCGTCTCGGTCGCCCCGCTGAGCAGGCGGAAGAGGCCGGCGCTCGCGTCGTACTCGACGCCCCGGATGCCGAAGCCGCCGAGCGGCAGGCGGATCGCGCGCGAGCCTTCGACCTCAAGGTTGGCGGCCGCGAACGCGCCGCGCGGGTCGCGCAGCTTGACGGGGACGAGCAGCGCGTTGCCCTCGGCGAGCGGCGAGCGCAGGCCGAGCAGCAGGCGGCCGCCGCGCGGATCCCACGCCACCCCCTCGATGTTGAGGCCGCCCTCCTTGCCCTTCAGCTCGCCCTCGCCGCGCAGCTCCGCCACGTTCTCCAGAAGGAAGTTCTTCAGCCCGCCGACGGATTCCGCCGCCTCGACCTTTTCGCCGGCCGCGTCGAACCTGAACCGCACCAGCCCCGCCTTCGCGATGGCCTTCGGCCGCGACTGCGAGCTGACGACGTAGAAGTGCGTCCCGTCGGTCGTGATGCCTTCGATGTCTTCGATGTCGGCCCCGAGGCTCAGGGGCTTGACCGGGCCGAGCTGCCTGCCTTCGGGGCCGAGCCGCATCCAGAAGACCTGCCCCGGCTTCCCGTTGTCCACGAACAGCACGCCGTCGGCGCCGGCCACCGCCGCCACGCCGGAGGCTTCGAACGTGCCGCCTTCGAAGGCGGTCATGCCGCCGCGCGCGGCGCCGCCGGCCGGCGCCTGCGTGCTGGCGCGCGAGAAGTACAACATGGCGGCGACGAATAGACCCACCGCGAGCACCAGATGCCAATATCGGAGTCTCGAAAACATAAGTCCCGTTAACCTTCGCCCCAAGCTTCTCAACTTCCGTTCGTCGCTCAGTTGAGCACGGTAATTATTACCTCAATTCCGCGGAAACGACCACCGCCGACAGCGCGAGGGCCAGTATGTCGCCGGCCATCGTCAACACCGCGTCGCACGCCAGCAGGGCGAGCGCCTTGAGGGCCGCCGCCGGCGCCGTCTCCCCGTAAGCCCGCCTGAGCGCGAAGAACAGGTAGACGGGCAGGACGAGGGTGCCGGCCGTCAGCGACCACGCCGACACGCGCAGGCCCGAGACGAATTGGAAGAGCGCGATGAGCAGGATGAGCAGCGCGTAGAAGCTGAAGTCGAAGGAGTAGTAGTGGAAGGCGAAGATGAGGTGCTGGCCGAAGTAGCGCGCGGCCCCGTAGCAGATGAGGGCGAGCGCGAGGGCCAGCCCCAAGACGCTGGCGAAGCGGAAGTAGGCCGAGTAGTCGGCCGCCTTGTCGAACCACTGGCGGAGGAAGACGGCGCGGTCGAGGTTCGGCGGGATGGGCAGGCTTTGCGTGACCGGGCTCGCGGCCAACTGCTGGTCGAAGTTGGCGATGTCGAGCGCGGCGTCCCACGCGAAGAGGAAGTAGACGGCGCTGACGATCAGGTAGAGCTTGACGGGCGAGAGGTAGCGGCCCCGCCGCCCCGCGAGGTATTCCGCGGTGAGGAGGCCCGGACGCAGGAGCAGAGCCCTGAACGTGGTGAAGACCTTCGAGTCGAGGTCTGTGACCTCGCGCAGCACGTCGCGGAGGAGGTTGCGGGCGGCCAACTCCCGCGGGGCCGCGCGCTTCTGCCCGCACTGCTGGCAGTACGGCCCGGCCCGGCCCGCGCCGCAGTTGGGACAGCGGTCGGGTTCGGCCGCGGCCGCGGCCTGCTCCGCCGCGTTGCGTTCCTGAACACTCATCTCGGCGCCGGCCTCCGCATCGCGCCGCGCCCTCAGCCCTCGCAGAGGCGCGTGGGCAGCCCGTCGATGCTCGTCTGGTTCTTCTCGCGCCAGTATTTGCGGATGCCCTCCTCGCCCTTCTTCTCCGTCCACTCGATGAGCATGGGCCGCTCCTCCTTCAGCTCGTAGACGGGCACGGCGAAGCCGCACGAGGTCTGCGCCGATTCGAGGTCGAGGACGATGATCTGGCGCTCGCCGGGCGCGGGGGGGAAGTGTTCGTGCAGCGCCCCCCACTCGGCGTCGCGCGGGCGCACGACGCGGCCGCGCCCGTAGAGCCGGAGGATGAGCGGCCTCTCCGAGAAGCTACAGAACATGATGGTCAGGCGGCCGTTCTCAAGGATGTGCGCGGCCGTCTCGTTGCCGCTGCCCGTAAGATCGAGGTAAGCGACCCTCTTCGAGTCGAGGCAGCGGAAGGTGTCCATGCCTTTGGGCGAGAGGTTGATGCGCCCTTCGGCGGGGGCCGTGGCGGTGAAGAAGATTTTCTGCTCGCGGATGAAGTCGCGGGTCGCGTCGTCGAGTTCGGAAAAGAATTTAGCCATCGGGTTTGACTGCCTCGCTTTCGTGCTCCGGCAAAGACGAAGGGCGGCGCGCGGGCTCTTGCGGCCGGCGGCCGCCGCGCCCCGTTTGCGCATTCTACACGAAGGCCGCCCTTCCGCCCGACGACGAAAAGGCCCCGGGCGCTCAGGGCCTTTTCTCGACTTACGGCGTCCGGCGCAAACGCCCCGCGCCGAAGTTTGTCGCCGGGGCGGTGACGGGGCTCGCGCGTCCGCAGCGCGCCGGGCTTACCAGTACTCGACGCAGCGCAGCTCCAGACTCGTGCTGATCACGTTCCCCTTATCGTCGAGCACTTCGACCTTGAAGTACTCATACCTTTTGCACGACCCGGAGGTGCGCGGGTCGCCGTGGTTCGAGTTCGGGCGGCCCGGCCGGCTCGGCACGTGGTAGTCGGAGCCGGGGCGCGTGTTCTGCTGCCTCCTGTCCTTGCGCTCCTGATGGTTCCGCGCCAGACACATTCTCCCGTCCTCGACCGTCTCGCGCCCGTGGTACCACTTGGCGATGGGCAGGTGGGCGAAGCTGTTCTCCATGAACCAGTGCATCCGTATGTCGCCCATCGCCTCGGCCATCTCGAAGGCCTGCTCGGGGTTGCTCGCGAGGCCGCAGTTGATCAGGTCGGTGGCCCACTGGTGCTCCATCTGCTTGTCCCAGTGTTCAAGGATTTCGTAGAGGTTGATCGTGCCGAGGATGGTCAGGCCGACGCCGAGCAGCGCGCCCGGCGTGAGCGCCGCGCCGGGGCCGCTCGCCCCGAAGAGCGGCGGCATGTTGATGCCGCGCTTCGCCAAATCCTCCTCCGTCCGCTTCATGATGCTCGGGAAGGAGCTGGCGAACTTTGCGGCGTCGAGGCGCGCGCCGGACGAGCCCATCTGCTCGTTGATGCTCGACGAGATGGGGGCCAGAGCGCTCTCGGTCTCCTTCAGGTCTTCGATGAACTCTTTGGCGATCCGCTTGCAGGCTTCGTCGTCCGGCTCGAAGTCGTCCGCCCCGGAGCCGTCCCGCGCCGCGGCGGGGCGGCTCGCGAACGACCGCGGGCCGCCCGGCGCCCGAGAGTCGGCGGCGTCTCGCCCCGCGACGGAAGCCGCGCCGGCCGGCTGCCCCGTCCCCTCTTCGGAGGCGAGCTGCTCCGCGATGAAGTTCAGCGCGCACCCGATGTCCGCGGCCCGCGGGGCGGAAAAGGGCGCGGGCGTGTTGACCCTCGGCGGCGCGTGCGGCGCGGCCGAGACGTTAGTCCGAAGCGGCGGCAGGCCCGCGACGGCCAGCAGCGTGGCGAAGAATAGACGCGCGATTCTGCTCATGATTTCACTCCTTGTGTAGTCCGTTGACGATCCTTCGAGTCCGCCCCCGCTCACTCGACGCGCCTGCCCGCCGGGTCGGTGCGCATGCCGCGCGAGCCGTGCCCGACGTGGTAGTGGTGGACGCGCGGCGCGTCGTCCCTGCGCCTCTCGTCCGTCGCCACCACGAAGCGGCCGCGGTAGATGAAGTCCTTCGTGGATTGCCACGTGTTGGCCCACGGCAGGCGGTGGCCGTGAACCATCGTGTGGGTCGTCAAGGGCCGGCCGTCGGGGTCTTGGAAGTACCAGACCTTCTCCCCCCTGACGCCGTCCTCGATTTTGAAGAGGCGGTCGTCGGCCGTGTAGTAGTAGAAGATTTTGACGACGCTGCAAGGGGCGTCGTAGGCCGCGTAGGTCAGGCCGAAGGGGTCTCTCCACCCCGTGTCGCAGAGGCTCTGGTAGGGCGGCGGCTCGGGCGGGGCCGCGTCGCCCTCGCCCCTGACGAAGACCTCGCCCCCGGCCTTCACGAGCCGGCCCGCGCCGTCGTACTCGAACGCGCCCGAGTTGAAATCGGCGGGGCCGCCGAACTGGTCTCTCGCGCCCGTCGTCGTGACGGAGGCGGGGCGCGGCATCCCCGCCGGGTCGGCCGCGACGTGGTCGGTGACGCCGTTCGCGTGGGCGACCTGTTTGTTGAGCCCGGACGGGTGGTAGCTGACCGCGCTCGCCCAGTTCTCGGCCTGACCGTTGTACGCGCCCGCGACTGAGGTGAGGCGGCCTCTCGCGTAGGCGTTGGTGACTTTGCGCGTGCGGCCGATGCCGATGCTCCCGCCGTCGTTCGCCGGGTAGCCGATCTCGGTGACGTTGCCGAGGTCGTCGTACGCGTAAGTCTGGTAGAACTTTTCGAGCCTGCCGACCTGATCCGAAAACTCGATGTCGGCCCTCGAAAGCCTCCCGCCTTTACCGCCGTGCGTGTAGGTCTCGCTGACGACGGCCGTGCCGACCTCGGGCCAGTGCTGGCCCACGTGGTTGTAGCGCTTCGTCTTCCAGAGCTTGCCCGCGCGCCAGTCGTTCGCCCCGTTCGCGTCGGCGTAGGCGAACTCCTTCCAGACCTTCGCCGTGTTGTTGGTGTCGAAGACTTTGGTGAGGCGGCCCGCGCGGTCGTAAGCGGAGTCGTAGGTCGTCACCGAGCCGAGCGCGTGGTTGTGGCGCTGCGTGCGGCGCGCGCGGCCGAGCGCGTCGAGGCTCGTGTGGCTGACGGTCTCGTTGCCGTTCTGCTGGTCGCGGTACTCGTTCGACAGAAAGCCGCGCCCGTCGTAGGCGTTGAGCGCGCCCTGCCGGACGCCGTCCACCTTCGTCTCGAGCAGGTTCCCGGCCGCGTCGTGGAAGTGCTCGGTCACCGCGTCGCGCGGCGTCCCGAAGCGGTCGACCGCGTGCCGAATCTCTTTCCAGAGCCGGCCCTGACGGTCGAAGACCTGCGTGACGGCGCGCGGCTGCTCGTCGATCGCGCCCGTCGTCTGGCTGTACGAGACGGCGGTCGGAACCGTCCGCCTGACCTTCCTCACGCCCGCGCGCTCGAACCTGATGTCGTGGTGCGCGCCGTCGGGCGGGCGGATGACGCGCGCGCGGCCGAACGGGTCGTGGTCGAGGTAGAGCGTGTACTTCGGCGCGCCGACGTTGTACTCGGAGGTGTGCGTGAGCATCCCCATCGCGTTGTGCGACCGGTAGCGGTCGGGGTAGGTGGCGTCCGGCATCAGCCTGTGCTCCCAGTACAGCCTGCCGAAAGCGCCCTGCACCTCGGCGTGATAGGTGAGCGCCGCGCCGCCGCCGTTCGGGAACTCGTAGGTCACCTTCTTGGCGCCCTGCGAGGGGTCGCCGCCGGTCGCGGGCGTGTAGGCGTACTGCGTCCACGCGCCGTGCCCGGCCGCGGGCCTGACCCACGTCGCGTGGCCCACCGCGTCGTACTCGTACTGCGTGGCTATCCCGGCGGAGTCGCGGCTCGTCGAGACGAGGCCGGTGTTGCGGTCGATGTCCCGGTCGACGAAGCGCGGCCCGAACGGCTGGGCCGAACTCGTGTAGTAGCGCGAGGCGCTGCGCGCGCCGTGCTGGAAGGCGTGCCTGATCTGGTGCTGGTCGGTGACGGGGACGGAGAGCGAGCACAGGGCGGCCGTGCCGACCCACTGCGGGTCGCCGCCGTAGTGCTGCTCTACGACGGCCTGCCCGGCCGCGTCGGGCGTGTAGACGACGACCACGTCGCGGCTCGACGCCGCGCCGCTCGGCGCCGTCGAGTGGTACTTCCGCACGCGGCGGAGGAAGCCCGTGTCGCGGTCATGGCAGAAGTCGACGGTCTGCGCCGAAGCGCCTTCGACGACTCGCGTCCGGCCGACCGTGTTGAGCACCCACGCGTCCGAAGGGCCGGGCGCGCGGTAGGACGCGGACGGGTAGGTGCCGGCGGCCGCGTCGTAGTCGGCGTAGCGCTCGACCACGTCGCCGCGCCCGAAGTTGCCGCCGGTGGTCACGCGGCGGAAGTGGCCGAGGCCGTCGAAGTCGCCCCGGTCGGTGTCGGCGAAGCGCTCCACGCCGCCCTCAACGTCGTCGTTGTAGACGATGCGCTCGGACACTTCGCGGCGGTTCGTGCTCGACGCCACGTCCGGCCGCGCGGGGTCGGGCGCGGCGTCCTGCGCGTGGCGGACGTACCTCGTCTCCGCCGTCACGCAGTTGTTGCCCGCGCCGTCGCAGTCGAGGACTTTGCGCGCGAGCAGGCGCGCGCCCGTCGCGTCCGTCGCGTTCCTCGTCCCCGAGAGCGCGTAGTCGGACTTCGACCAGCCCGCGCCGGCGCCCTGCGTGTTGACGGAAAAATAGTGGACGTGCTTATCGCCGAGGGGCGTCTGGACGGTGTTGGAGAACTCGCGCTCCTCGACGCAGACGCCCGCCGACGTGGCCGGCGCGAGCGCGGGCGCGAAAGCCCACGCCCCGGCGACGCCGCCCGCCGGCGTCGCCACCGTGCGCCTCACGACGCCGTAATTTCTCAGGACGCCCGGCCCGAGCGCGGTCGGGCAGCCCGCCGAGGTGAACTGATAGTTCTGGTAAGACCACTCGACGCTGCCGTACGTCGGCAGCCGCATCGTCATCAGCCGCCCGGCCGAGGGGACGCGCCAGCCGTAGGTGAAGAGGTGCTTCGAGCCGTCGGGCGACGTGACGCTTTCGAGGAGCGGGACGGTCAGGAGCGCCGGCGTCGCCGGGTCGTCGTCCGTGTCGGGCGGCGCGGCCGAGCCGTTCGTGTAGGCGAAGGTGTAGGCGGCGTTCGTCCCGCCGAAGGCGGCGAGCACGACGCGGTCGACGAGCGCCGGGTAGACGCCGGAGGCGTCGGCCTTAAAATGCACGGCGTGCGCGCGCCCGTGGTTGTCCGTCAGCGTCCAGAGGTTCGCGCCGTAGGAGATCGAGAGGTGGCCGGCGAAGCGGTCGGCGATGCGCGTCAGCTTCCAGCCGTCGGCGAAGAGCGTGAAGGTTCTGATCGTCCCGTCGGGCGACTCGACCGTGACCGCGCCGCTCGCCTCCTTGAGCCGGAGGTACGAGCCGTCGCGCGTGTAGAAGACGAGGTCGCTCGCCTCGGCCACGTCCTCGTGGAGCGTGTCGTAGAAGGGGCGCATCGTCCCGTCGGGGCTGACGAAGACCCAGCGGCCGAGGTCGTTGCCCGCCTCGTAGCGCCCGATCAGGCGGCCCAGAGACAAGTCCCAACCGAGGCCCGCGTTGGAGTTCTTCACGGGCGCGGCCGCGATGGCCCCGGCGGCCGTGCGGGTCAAGTCCCACGCGTTGGAGTTGTAGTGGAGCGTGAGTTGGTAACTGAAGTCGGGCGTCAGCGGGTACTTCACCCCGAGCGGGAGCGAAAGGCTCAGGTTGCCGTTGAAAAGGTTGACGCCGTCCGGCCCGTGCCGCGAGACGGTTTTGTCGTCGCCCGCCCCGCGCGCGAGGTTCGGGTGTATCTGGTGCGCGACGCCCGCCGCCGCCGTTAAAGGGGCGAGCGATAAAACAATCATCGCCGGCAGCCACGAGCCGCGGCTTAAAACTCGATGCCTCATTTTTCCTCCTAACCTGCTCGGACGAGGGGCACACTCGCGCGCCGCGGGCGACCCGCCGGGCGCTTCCGGTGTGTTCGCTTGAGTCGGGGGGATGACGCCGGGGAGACGTGAAGCGTGAGGCTTCTTACAGGTAGTCGGCCGCGAAAGTCTCCAAGAAAACGCCAAATGTATTCAAAATTTTTTCCAACGAGCCGCGACGCGCCCGAACCGCGTCGCCTCATCTCGGGCGGGGGGCAGTCGCGGCGCGGCCGGCGCGGGGCAACGCCCGGCCGCGATTCCTGCTCCTAGAAAAAACTGGGTAACGCTTGAGCGAGCGCTTCACGGGGAGTCCGCATGCCCACCAGAGATTTCCAGACCACGGAAGGGCCTGCGCGCCCGGCGCGCGGAGGTGTGATTTACAGGTTCGGGCCGTTCTGTCTCGACCCCGCGGAGCGCGCTCTGAAAAAAGGCGCCGCCGCCGTCGCGCTAACGCCGAAGGCGTTCGACACGCTGCTGCTTCTGACACAAAACGGCGGCCACCTGCTCGGCAAGGGCGAGTTGATGGACGCCGTCTGGCCCGACACCTTCGTCGAAGAGAAGACGCTCGCGCAGAACATCTTCATCCTCCGCAGGGCGCTCGGGCGCGACCCGGAGGGGCGGCACTACATCGAGACCGTCCCGAAGCGCGGCTACCGCTTCCGCGCGGCCGTCGAGGTCGTGCCGCGCGCCGAAGGCGACCCGACCCCGGAGACTGACTCGGGCTCGGCGGGACTGTTTGAAGGTGTCGCCGGGCCGGGAGATGAGCCGGACGGAACGGGCGGTGCGGCCGCGGAGGGGGCGGCGGCGGCGGCAGCTTCGGAGGGGGCGGAAGTCGGCGCGCGCGAACGCAAGACGGTCGGGCTGCGCGGCCGCGTGAGGCGGCGGGCGACGGCCCTGCTGGCGGCGGCGTGCGTCATCACGACGCTGTGGGCCGCGAGCAATGTTTTCGACGGCGGCGGGGCGAGTCTGGAGAGCGTGGCGCTGCGGCGCATCGCCGTCAGGCGGTTCACGGACAGCGGCGACATCGCCTCGCTCGACCTCTCGCGCGACGGGCGACACGTCGTCTACGCGTCGGCGAAAGGCGACCTCCAGAGTCTCTTCATCAGGCACGTCGGGGCGACGAGCGCGGTCGAAATCGTCCCGCCCGCCCCGGTCGAGTTCCGCGGCCTGACGTTCTCGCACGACGGGGCGTGGGTCTTCTACGTCGTCCGCGAGAAAGGCAGCCCGCTCGGCGTGCTGCGCCGCGCGCCCGCGCTCGGCGGAACCTCGGTCGAACTCGCCCGCGACGTTGACAGCCCCGTCACTTTATCGCCGGGGGGCGGGCAGTTCGCCTTCCTCCGCTTCCTGCCCGAGAGTCAGGAAACGGCGCTCGTCGTGGCGAACGCGGACGGCTCGGGCGAGCGGCAACTCGCGACGCGCGGCGCGGCCGACGGCTTCTCGCCGGGCGGGCCGTCGTGGTCGCCGGACGGGCGGTGGATCGCCTCGGGGACGTACAACTACAAGGGCGACCGGCGCGACCAGAGCGTGGTGCTGATCAGCGTCGCGGACGGCTCGGTGCGCCCCTTGGGCGAGGGCTGGTGGAGTTGGGTCGGGCGCGTGGCGTGGCTCGCGGACGGCAGCGGCGTGCTCTTTACGGCGTGGGACTTGGACTCCGAAATCATGTCGGATCAGGTGTGGCTCGTCTCGTACCCGGGCGGGCGCGCGCGGCGCGTCACCCACGACGTGACGAGTTTCCAGAGTCTCGGCAGCAGCGCCGACGCGCGCACGCTGGCCGTCATGCGGCAGGAGATAGTCTCCGGTTTATGGATCGCGCCGCGAGGCGACTGGGCCGGCGCGCGCCGAATCACGTACGGGTTCGGCGACCCCGGCAGCAAGTGGCTCGGCCTGACGTGGACGCCGGACGCGCGCCTCGTCTACGCCTCCGGCAAGAACGGCGAACAGAGCCTCTGGGTCATCTCCCCGGACGGCACGGGGCGCAGGCAACTGACGCACGACCTCGGGTCTGCCTTGACCCCGGTCGCCTCCCCGGACGGTCGTTTCATCGTCTTCGTCTCGCACCGCGACGGCGCGCGCAGGCTGTGGCGGGTTGACGCCGACGGCCGCAACGCGACCCCGCTCACGGACTCCGAAGGCGACGACTCACCGTCCGTCTCGCCCGACAGTCGCTGGGTCGTCTACGCGACGCGCGCCGAAGGCAGGCAGACCATCTGGCGCGTGCCGCTCGCGGGCGGCGAGCCGGTTCAACTGACGCGCGCGGCGTCGCTCATGCCCTCCGTCTCCCCGGACGGAAAGTTTATCGCCTGCGCGCTCGAAGACGAGACGACCGGGCGCCTGACGGCCTCACTCATCTCCTTCGACGACGGCCGCCTCGCGCGGCGATTCAAACAGTCGTTCCCCACGACCAGCCCGATTCTCAGGTGGACTCCCGACGGGCGCTTTATCACTTACGTCGTCACGCGCGGCGGCGTCTCGAACATCTGGGGGCAGCCCGCCGGCGGCGGCGAAGCCAAGCAGTTGACGGCGTGGACGGCCGACCTGATCTACCGCTTCGATTGGTCGAGGGACGGGACGCTCGTCTGCGAGAGGGGCACGTCGGTGAACGACGTGATACTGATCCGCGACGCCGCGGGCGACTGAACGCGCGCGCTTCGCAACACAAAAACAACCGACCTTACACCACGCGCCCGCCCGCCTGTTATTTAATGGTTGTTTGCGCGCCCGATTTCGTGAAGGAGGTGAGAGTCACATGAGCGCACACGCGGCAGTCGCGCCCGCACGGGTCGAGTCGCCACAGAGGGAACCCGCTCTTGAGTTGCGGACGGTCAGGCGGCACGCCTTAGTCGTCGACGACAACCCGGACATCACGGACATGCTGGCGGCCGTGCTCCGCCACGCCGGCTACAACGTTTCGACGGCCCACTCCGCGCAAAACGCGCTCGAAGCGGCGCTCGCCAAACAGTTCGACGTGGTCATCTCCGACATCGGGATGCCGGGCATGAACGGCTACGAGTTGGCCCGCGCGCTGCGTGCGGTGCCGGAGTACAGCACGACGCCGCTGGTCGCCGTCACCGGCTTCGCCATGTACGACGACCGCGACCGCGCGGTCGAGGCCGGCTTCGACGCGCACCTGAGCAAGCCGATCGACCCCGTAGACCTGACGCGCACCATCTCGGGCGTGCGCCACTAGGGCGCGACCCTCTTTCAGACGCGAATAAGCCGCCGGCCTAAGTCTGTCAAGCTCCCCCAAGCCTGATAGACACATTCGACCGGCGGCTTATTTCTCTGACACCAACAGGCGACATTGACTTCCGGCGACCCCGTTCCCCCAAAAAGAATCGCCTTCTGCCCGTGCGACGGATTCGAAGCTCCCCCAAACCTCTCACCCGCCCCGCCCGATTGGTAAAGAACGCTCTCTCTCGTTCACTCTTCTCTATTCCGTCACCACGCTGAGCAACCCCCGTGCCGCCGACGCCGCGCGCGCCTCGGCCGAACGCGCCAACCCCGGCAACGGCCCGTTTTGACGCGATTATTTTTTTGCGGCCCGCCCGCCTCGGCCGCCCGCCCCGCGAGACCCGGCCCCCGCGCGGCCGCATCATATTTTTACAGCCCGCCCGTCTTAAAGGCTTCGTTGGTACGGATTTGATGCAAGGAGCAAAAAGCCGTGAAGCTCAAGAGCCGTGAATCGTGAATCGTAAATCGAAAAGAAAAGCCGGGAGCCGCCGCGGCCCGAATGGTTCCGGCCGCGGCGGCTCTCAAACCGTCTTCACGATTCACGGCTTCTACTTTTCCGCGAGCGCGGCGGCGAGGCGGGCCAGCCACGCGACGCGGCCGTCGAGGGCGGCGAAGCGCGGGTCGTCGGTCTGGCCGCGCCGGTAGCGGTAGAAGATTTGTTGCGCCACAACGGCGATTTTGAAGACGGCGAAGACTTCGTAAAAGGTGACGCCCGCGAGGTCGAAGCCCGTCCGCGCGCCGTAGCGCTCCAGAATCTCCTCGCGCGTGTGCCAGCCTTCGAGGCGCGTGACGGCCGCCAGCGTGTCGGCCTGCGCGGCGGCCGCGGCGTGAACCCAGTAGGCGAGCGTGATGCCCAAGTCCACGAGCGGGTCGCCGACGGCCGCCATCTCCCAGTCGAAGACGCCGACGACGCGCCCCACGTCGGACGCGTCCAGCATCACGTTGTCGAGCTTGAAGTCGCCGTGGACGAGCGTCGGGCGCGCGGCATCGGGCGGGAGCCGCGCGGCCAGCCACGCGGCGAGCGCGTCCATCTCCCGCAGCTCGCTCGTCTGCGAGCGGTGCCAGCGCTCGGCCCAGC